>JAAXHV010000347.1 GCA_012270695.1 Gammaproteobacteria bacterium
GTAGATAAAACGGGGTTGCAGTTCGCCTGCTTCTATTGCATAGACTTCCGTCAAACACCTCACTCCCTTGCTTTCCAGGTAGTCTATATGCAATATCAGGTCCAGGTTGTGCAGGTATTCAGCTTCAATCACCTTGAACGGCAACGTCGACCGGCCCATGGTCAGGCTGACGAGGCGCTTCAGCGCTGCCCTGGCGTCATTTGCATGCAAGGTAGTGAAAACGCCGCGGTGGCCCGTATTCAGCGCCTGGAAAAATACTTCGGCGGCATCCGGTTCCCTGATCTCGCCGACGATGATCCGGTCCGGCCTCTGGCGCAGGGAAGTCGCCAGCAGTGTTGCCAGGGTGAGGGCGGGAGTATCCTCGGAATCATGTTTCTGCGCCTCCATTTGTATGACATTGGGAGCATTGAGCCTGATCTCGGCCACGTCTTCACAGACCACGATACGCTCGCGCTGCGGAATGGCGAATGACAGCGCATTCAGCAGGGTGGTCTTGCCACTATTAGTGGCGCCGGAAACCAGTAGGTTGTCACCGCGTTCCACGACGCCCAGCAACAAGTCCCTGATTGCAGCATCGATGGTATGGCTCTTTACCAGGTTTTCCAGGTCAAGACCGCGCCACCGGTGCAGGCGTATCGACAAGGTACAACCACTTGGCGTGGCCGCGGGCAGGGTCGCGCACACCCGGCTGCCGTCGGGCAAGCGGGCATTGATGATCGGCGTTTTTGCCGGATCGAAATATTGCGCCAGCGCATTGGCAATCTGCTCGATCAGGGTGGCCACTGCGGCGTCATCGCGGAAGGAAAGCGCGGTCTTATACATGCCCCGCTCCAGGTCATCCACCCAGATGTCGTCATAACGGTTGACCATGATATTGGTCACCCGGTCGTCGTCCATAAGAGGCTGTATAGGGGATAGGTAAAACCTGACAAGTTCCCAGTCGGCGCTGGTTAATGCGGTTAACATGATGATCCTTTACCCATATCCGTACCTGTTCCCGGCAGTTCCCGCGCTGTTATGTCCGGGAACCCTTTCTCCGCTATTCTAACTGATAAACCCGTAAAGGAAAGAGCCCAAACAACACTGTCCTTTACCTGTATCCCGACTAATTCTGGGACACCCATCGCTAATTCCGGGACACCAATAATTCCGGGACACCCATTAATTCGGATAATTTTAATTCGGATAATTCTGGGACACCCATTAATTCCGCAATTCCGGGACACCCATAAAATATTCTATGGATGTCCCAAATTTCTCCACCAAATTTCTCCAAATTTTTGAATTTATGGATGTCCTGAATTTGTCTGAATTTGCCTCCTGAATTTGCCGGAATTTGCTCCCGGAATTTATGGGTGTCCTAAATTTGCTCCCTAAATTTGCTCTCTAAATTTGCTCCATTCTATGGATGCCCTGAATTTGCTTCAGAATTTATGGGTGTCCTGAATTTGCCCTGAATTTGCCTTTCATGGATGTCCTGAATTTGCAGTCATCTCTAATCTGTACTCATCATCGTGTTTTCTGCTAATATTCAACTCACAGGAAATAATATGAGGTGGTCGGCGTACGGAATGCCGGCATACAGGAATATGGATGATCTTCTTACCCGATTGGCAAGCTGGAGCGACCCCTGGTTCTGGGTGTGTATCGCTGCCGTCCTTTATATGAATACCGTCATCGGCTTCCTGCCCCTGGCCTCGGAAAGAGAGTTAACGTCGTTCGAGCACCTGCAGATGCACGCACGGCGAGTCCTGCTGCTCCTGTTCCTGCTGCTGTTCCCGGGTTTTCCGCTGATCCTGTGGTTCCTGGCTACCAGCGTCACCGGCGATATCGCGGCTGCCAACAATATTGCAGACATTATTATCATCGAACAGGCCGACAGGATGTGGGGACTGATGGCAGGGGGGTTGCTTGCCGGAGCCCTCACCAGAATCATTTTCCTGCGCTACCTGTACCCGCGCTTCTCCTCCTGGTACATATTCAGGCGGGTATCGCAGCGGGGCGACCAAGTTTCCGATATACGAACCGAGGCTAACCGCTTCCGGGAAAAGCAGTTCCGGCCTGAGAAATATTATCGGCCAGGGAAGATATTCATCGGATTGGGGCAGGATAACACCCCTCTCTATGTTGCCATGGAAGACTGGAAGTCCTGGAATCAACGGATGGTCGGCGCCACCCAGACCGGCAAAGGTATCCTGTTCGGAGTGCAACTGGACCAGTCCGTACGCCAGGGATTCTGTACGGTTTTTTTCGACGTCAAGCCGGACAAGCACGCATTGGCGATTATGCGAAAAGCCTGCAAAGACACCGGCCGGCGGCTGGTGACCGTGGATTTCAACGGCGAATTGCCGGGGAAATGGTCGCCGTTCAGGACCGGCACCGAGCGGGAAATCAAAATCCGGCTGATGCAGGCTTATAACCTTGCGGAAAGAGGCGATACAGCGGATTTCTACAAGATCGGCGAGCGGGAATTCCTGGAATCGGTGTTCGGCAAGTGGAACAAAGAACTGATCGACTTGCCGAAACTGCTCAGGGACTCGGCCAAACCCCCGCCGACCGTTACCAACCTGACCCGGGAGATGCTGGCTTTGTCCGCGCTGAGACCGGGCCGCAGCAAGGGGGTCGATATCGAGCGCGTGTTACGGGAGAACGCCGTCCTCTATGTGCGCTCGTCTTCCACGGACCTGGTTGTCAAACGCGCTACCCAGGTGTTCCTGTTATGCCTGCTGCAGGCTGCAACGCGTATGCACAGGCGCGGTGAACGCGCCAGCCACCTGTTTATCGGCATAGACGAAGTCAAGTTCCTGGCCAACGATATCCTGGGAGACATGCTGGCTACCATCACCGGGTTCGATTGCCACCTCGCCATCGCCTACCAGAGCCTGGGAGACCTGAAATCCGTCAACCGGCGTCTGGTCAACGTCGAAGCCCTGGAGTACAGCGTTGAGAACAACTGCAAAATGTCCTTGTACTACCAGCCCAATGACTTTGAAACCGCGGAATACGCCGCCCGGCAAAGCGGCACGAAACAGGCCAGTCGCT
This sequence comes from Gammaproteobacteria bacterium, assembly GCA_012270695.1. GTDB lineage: Bacteria > Pseudomonadota > Gammaproteobacteria > Eutrophobiales > Eutrophobiaceae > JAAXHV01. Next base: position 3,043 of record JAAXHV010000347.1, read on the forward strand.
ACCGCATGAACGTGGATATCAACAAGGCCGGCGGCGAAGTCTACGCCGAGAGAAACCTGATCACCCAGGAAGACGTATATTACATCCACCCGAACACCCTGATGATGCTGCCGTCCAGGGTGGCCATGGCAAAGATGCCGGGCAGACTGGCGGAAATCATCCACACTTCATGGGTAGCCGTGGAGCCTGCGTATATGGACTGACGCCAATCTCTGGTCCCGATCTCTCATTACCAGTACGCTGGTGGACATTGGCTACTTGTTTGGTCTCAATATGTTCCGTCAACGGCACACCCGTATATCATTCCACCTTTCCGCCCTCCCATCTCCGAGGGGCATCGTTAACCACCTCCCGGGCCAGTTCCGGCGTGCCCGACGGACACTTGTTCAGGAACCTCAGCCGCGCCGCAAACGTCGCCGGCCAGGTGAATTTTTTGATGGCAAAATAATAGGACAGCGCCGGATTACAGGCTCCGGGACGCACCGACGACGACAGGCAAAGCAGGGCTTCACAGGACAGGCGCGTGACGCCCGTCAACAAATCGGCGCCGGGAACCGCCCGTCCCTGGCCAAGGATCAACAACAAGAACACCAGGTAACACATCCGTTTCATTTCCTGTACTCCTTTGACAGTAGTCAGTACAACCGTGTATTTTCAGTTACCCGTTCCCGCCATCATGCGAAGCCTGCCTCCCTGCTTGCAACTGCAGGGGCAAGCTCTGCATCATAAGCAGGGGGTCGGGAACGGACTCAAATCATAGCGCAAAACAACGCTTCCCGCATAAAAAAAGGCGACCGAAAGATCGCCTTTTCTGCCGGTCAGCTCCAACCTGATGCAAGCGCCACAGGCATGTCGCGTTGCTGTCGGACACTGTGAAGGTGACATACCACCGGCTCCAGGAATGCCTGACAGACTGCTATTTTCTCGAACCTGTCGAAATTACCGACCGCCTCATGGTAGTCAATAATGACAGTGGAGTCATAGCCTTCCTCCGCATCCATGATACGGATCTCGGCAACGTAGAAGGGAGCACCAAAGCCCGTGACCGCAAAGGTCAGGTTCCGGTACTTGTCGGTAACCAGGTCACCTCGTTTGACTTCACCGTCCCTGACTATCGTATACCAGCCATCTTCATTTTTCTCTGCTCTGAAAGCAGAGTCAATACCAGCAATGAGTTGATAATCTACGCTCATGATCGCTACCTCAAGATTGGGTTACAGGGGTAGACGATCCGCAATTATCCGGGGGACCCGGATAAATCCGGGTCGCCCGTTTACTCAAGGTAAAGTATAGCTGATCCAG
>JAAXHV010000348.1 GCA_012270695.1 Gammaproteobacteria bacterium
TACTGTCGCCATCCTCCTCAAGGACAGCACCAATGTATTTGACATTATCGTCATATCAGCATCGGCAATGGGGGGAACTGTCGGTCTGGCCTTTTTTATCACATTAATGCGCTGGCGTACTTCGGTACCGGCGCTGCTCACGGGACTGGCAGCGGCTATACTGACGGCATTAGCGTGGCGGCATTACGGGCTGACTCAGTATGTGCTCGAAGCGGCGCCCAGTTTTATTGCGGGATTGGTCACCCACCAGTTCATTATCAAATCAAGGGCAAATCAAGGGCAAATCAAAGAGGCCAGACTCGATTGATTTTCTGCCACCTCTTGAGCTAAACCAATCGAGTCTGGCCTCTTTGATTTCACCCGGAAATATCCCATGTCTGGTTATTCCCTTCTCGCCCTGCTTCTGAGTTGTCTAGGCGTCACCCCGAAGAAGTGTTTGACTGCCGCGGTGAAGCTGGTCTGGTATTCGTAGCCGACGGTCTGCGCCACGTCCGTTATGGAAAACGCCATCGCCGGATTGAGGCTGATGATTTCGTACTCTATCACCTCGTTTTTCCTGTCCAGGAAGGAACTGATAATGCCGGGTAACCTTTTCCTGTCAATTCCGAGTTGGTTCAGGAATAACCCCGGTTTGCAATAGAGAGTGAATGAGGATTCGTGCGCGCCGCCCACGATCCATTCCTTGCAGGTTATACCTGCAGGTTGTTTCCAGATAAGCAATGACGGGCCGCGTACGCTCAACCTGTTTTCAGCATCAAGCTCCAGTAACAGTTCACCAGAGACCTTGAAGTGAAACTCCAGAAATCCTTCTCCCAGTACGGTTTCCACCCGGGTCTCCCGGTACTGGAAGTCGGTTGCGATGAGGTAGAGTTCGTGCGAGAGGTGGGTGAATTCCCAGTAGCCGGACCCCTCCTGTGGAGCAAGATTGAGCCGGTTACTGTAAATGACGTTATCGTTGTCTTCCACACGGGTGATATCGGGCAGACCCTTTCCTGAACGTATGCGTTCGAACGTCTTATCCAGTGACTTGCTGTCCCCGCTCAGTATTGTTCTGGCCGAAGCAGAATAGCTCTTGTCAGTATTGATCCGGATTTCCCGCATAACGTGGTAAGCTCTCAGTCATCCGAAAAAAAGACAGTGGATTTAAACGACATATTACATCGATTTTATGATTATGGCGTTTGAAACGGTTAGAAACAATGAATACAAACACGCTCAGAAAAAAACTTGAGGAAGATATCCTCATCTGCGCCGAAGGCTATGTCTTCGAACTGGAGCGCCGGGGCTATGTAAAATCAGGTCCTTACGTCCCGGAGGTCGTGCTCGATTTTCCCGAGGCGGTAAAGGAATTACACCGGGAATTTGTTCGAGCCGGTTCGGACGTGGTGCTTGCGCT
>JAAXHV010000349.1 GCA_012270695.1 Gammaproteobacteria bacterium
GCATGGACGCGTTGGATGCAATCCTTCACGCGCACGTTTCTGGAGCGAGACATTCCCGGGCTGGGGTCGAAGGTGTCTCCTGAGGCATTGGGCCGCTTCTGGAGAATGCTGGCGCACTATCACGGACAAACCTGGAACGCGGCAGAGGTGGGACGCTCAATGGACGTAAGCGTCACGGCAGCGAACCACTACCGCGACCTGCTGGCGGGCTCTTTCATGCTGCGTGTACTGCCACCCTGGTTCGAAAGACTTGGCAAGCGCCTAATCAAGTCTCCCAAGGTCTTCCTGCGCGATAGTGGTGTCCTGCATTTCCTGCTGGGGCTGGAAGAAATGAAGGGGTTGCAGGTACATCCGGGCTATGGCGCCAGTTGGGAGGGGTTCGCCCTCGAGCAGACGCTCAATGCGCATGGTGAACGCGAGGCCTATTTCTACAGGACCCAGCGTGGCGCTGAGCTGGACCTGATGTTATTACGGCGAGGACGGCGCTGGGGCTTCGAGTTCAAATGCACCGACGCTCCACGAACAACGAAGTCCATGCACGTGGTCATCGAAGACCTGGGGTTGGAGCACTTGTGGGTAATTTATCCCGGTGACCAGGAGTATCCTCTCACTGACACCATCAGCGCCTTACCATTGAAAAAAATCCATGACATCGAACTGCGGCCAACCCTATGAAAACCAACATCAAATAGAATATACCTGAGTTTCGTGTGGATGAGAGTAGACGGTTAATGTTATGACTTGTCAATGGCATGACCACATCACATCTTCACATCCTCCTTGACTCAGGCTGTTTATGTAGCTACAATAGGACTACATAATCGGAGGACATCCAGATGAATTCCAACACTGTTGTACGCGCCCGGATCGATAGTGATACAAAAGAACGAGCTACGGAAGCGCTTCAGGCCATGGGCTTGTCAGTGTCCGATGCGATACGGTTGCTATTGCTGCGAGTAGCGGATGAAAAACGTCTGCCATTTGCCATCCAGGCGCCGAATGCCACTACTGTCAAAGCAATGAAAGAATTGGCCGAGGGTAAAGGCAAACACTTCAACAGCGCTGAAGAATTGTTCCGGGATATCAGCCTCTGACGTGCTGGTACCGGTTCGGTCCACCCAGTTCAAGCGCGACGTCAAGAGAGCTGAGAAGCGCGGCAAAGACCTGGGTAAGCTGCGAACACTGTTGTCGGCTTTAATCCGGCAGGAACCTTTGTTCGCACGGACTCTCGATCATCCGTTAAGGGGAATCTGGAAGGGTTACCGGGAGACCCACATCGAACCGGACTGGCTTCTGATTTATCGTATCGAAGGGGGTGAATTGCATTTGGTCCGTACCGGTTCCCACTCCGACCTCTTCAAGGAGTAGGTCAAACCGACAGCACAGGCTGTGTAAGCAGGATCAGCATGGCACGCCGGCGATGCGCCCGCCATCGACCACCATGCAATGGCCGTGGACGTAGCTGGCCAGCTCCGATACCAGGAACAGAACCACGTTGGCGACCTCTTCCGGTTCGGCGATGCGTCCCAGGGGGATGCCTTCCTTAGCTTCCTTGAGGAATTCAGGATCGGACCAGTATTCCTCAATCATCGGGGTCCTGACCCAACCGGGGGCTATGGCATTGACACGCACGCCTGTTTCAGCCAGTTCCCTGGCAAGATAAGCAGTGAGTTTTACCAGACTCATCTTGGAAATACCGTAGGGTCCTTCTTCGGCGATCACGTCAAACGCGCTGTCGGAGGCGATAGTAACGACATTGCCGGATCCCTGTTTGACCATGAGTGGCGCCAGGCGTTGGCATAAACGGAGACAACCCTTGAAATTCACATTCTGCAGGTGGTCCCAGTCCGCCTCGCTGATTTCAAGCAGGGGGGTAGGATACGCGTGGACTGCAGCAACGTTGACCAGTATGTCGATGGCGCCGATTTCATTGGTTGCGCGTTCAACCAGCTTGTCTATCTCAGCAGTATCTGCCAGGTCGGCATGAACTGTCAGTACGGAACCTCCCTGCTCAAGAATCAGTCGCCGTGTCTCCTCCAGCCTGTCGGAGGCGGCGGGACGGTCGGTCGCAACCACCCTGGCGCCATACTGCGCCAATGTGACGGCTACGGCCCGGCCGATACCACCTGCCGCCCCCGTGACCAAGGCGACCCTGGAGTCCAAAGAAAGTGGATTATCCTCGGTGTTGTTCTTTAACATGGATAGACAGGATAAACAGGATTTGGATTATTGTCTCAACCATAGAGAACACAGAGGGCACAGAGAATTTGGTCTTAGAATTTTCATTTTTTCTCTGTGTACTCTGTGATCTCTGTGGTTACATTGATTATATTATTGATGTCCGCCTTTATTTTTCATTCCACTGGAGTAAATACAGCATCGGCAAACGCCTGCGCCATGTCGCCGTAAGGCGGGCGTATCGCGTACATCAACGGGTTGTCATCGGCACAGTTAAATATTGATTTGGTATGTGAGTAATTCACAAAGCCTTCGTAGCCCGAGTGACAGCCGATGCCGCTGGCGCCGGTTCCACCAAACGGCAATGTGGGTTCAGCTGCCTGAAAGCCGAATACGTTGACCCCCAGACCGCCACTGATCACCTGGGTGGACACCTGTTCTGCCAGATCGTCACTGCGGGTGACAAGGTAGGCAGCCAGGGGTCTCGGCCGGGTATTGACATAGGCAATGGCTTCATCAATATCTGTGTAGGTTTTCACGGGTGTCACGGGTCCGAAGATCTCTTCCTGCATACATTTCAAATCTTCGGGCGGGTCGATGACAACATACATGGGGATTTGCCGCCTTTCCCTGTCCGGTTCGTCGCCATTTAAGGAAATGACATCGATACCCTTCTCGCGCGCTTCGTCCACGTAACCCATGACTCGATTGAAATGGTGCTCGTTGATGGCGCCTGTTGCATCGGGATGTCCCACGTAGTCAGGATACAAGCTCGACCAGGCATTTTTCGCCATAGCCACCCATTCAGCCAGACG
>JAAXHV010000350.1 GCA_012270695.1 Gammaproteobacteria bacterium
GACGATACGGCCTCCTATGCCGGTTCGGGGATGGGCGTGACGGTGCGTTTGCATAGCGGCCAGGCCATGGGCGGTGACGCCGAAGGTGATACGTGGGGCGATATGGTTACCGCCAGCTATGACAATCCGGACACGGAAGCCGATGAGGCTGTGCTGGAGGAAACCGTTCCTGATGTCGTGAATCTTGTTGGTTCTGCCAACGCGGACATACTGGCGGGTGACAGCCGGGCTAACGATATCCAGGGTGGCGGTGGCGACGATAGTGTGTACGGTGGCCCCGGCGGCGGTGACGATATGTTGTATGGTGAAGGTGGTAACGACAAGGTGTTCGGCGGTCGGGGTGATGACGACCTGTTCGGCGGCGACGGCAATGACACGCTGGTGGGTGGCCCGGGTGAAGACGACTATTACGGCGGCGGCGGCAATGACATGATATACGCTGAGGCTGGCGATGGCATGATCAGCGATGGCATGATCAATGGTTGGGTCAAAACTCCCCCTGTTAATGATCCCGACACTGCCGATGTTGATGAGAGTATGGAACCTGCCGGCGAGGTTGACACCGTATCGTTTGAGAGGTTAACGACCGGCGTTGGAACGAGTACAGACCGATGGAGCCTTAAAACCAATGCAACGAATGTCGAGAACCTCATCGGTACCCCCGAGGATGACTTCCTGGAAGGTACCGAAGGGGATAACGTCATCAGAGGCGGTGATGGCGCCGATGATATGGAAGGTGGAGGGGGTGATGGTGAAGATACCCTGTCTTATGAGGGTTCGGACAGAGGTGTTGACATCGACCTTGCGGAAGGGACGGCCTCCGGGGGTCATGCCCAGGGCGATACCTTTGCTAATGGTTTTCAACATGTTATCGGGTCTGATCATGATGACGTACTGGAAGGTGATGGGCTTGCTAACACGCTTCAAGGTGGCGGCGATGACGACGAGTTAGTCGGTGGGGGCGGTGATGACACGCTGGAAGGCGGCGCAGGCGCGGACGAGTTGGATGGTGGCGCTGGGACTGATACCTTGTCTTATGCAAGCTCGGATGCCGGTGTCACGGCGAACCTGGCTACGCTCACTTTCTCTGGCGGTCATGCCGAAGGTGATGAGATTGAGGATACCGGCACGCCTTATGATCATGATAATGATGCAACTACTGATGGCGTTGACGTTTCTACTTTCGAAAACGTCACCGGGTCTGATCACAATGACAGGCTCACCGGCGACCACCAGGTGAACACGCTCACGGGTGGCGCTGGCGATGATACCCTCAGGGGTGGCGCTGCGGCTGATACCCTCATAGGCGGCCCTGGCGCGGATATGCTGGACGGTGGGTCATCGCTTAATGATACTCAGAATACCCCAGACGACCCGGATGATGATGTGGAGCACGTGGATGTGGCAAGCTACGCGGGTTCAGAGGACGGCATCACGCTGAATTTGGACACCGGCAGGGGGCTGGGTGGCGATGCCGAAGGTGACAGGCTTACCAATATCGAGAAAGTTGTAGGTTCTGACGGTGATGATACGTTTATCGCCGGCGCAGCAGCCGACAACGTCGATGGCGGGGCCGGCATTGATACCGTGTCTTATGAGTTGTCGGAAGAGGGCGTCAATGTGAAGTTGGACGACACAGGAGCACAAGATTCCGCTGCCACCGCTAATGAAGACAGCTACGCCAAAGGCGATCTGCTTGCGAATATTGAGAACGCCATCGGAACTGATGAAGATGACACATTAGATGGTGGTAATGTTGATGTGGCTAATACCCTCAAGGGTGGCGGCGGTAATGATGAGCTGAGCGGCGGTGAGGGCGATGACACGCTGGACGGCGGCGCAGGTCGTGACACGCTGAACGGCGGCAAAAGTGATGACATGCTGATCGGCGGTGCAGGTCGTGACACGCTGAACGGCGGCGAGGATGCTGACACGCTGAACGGCGGCGCAGGCGACGATCAAATGTCGGGTGACGGTGGTGCTGATATTTTCGTATTCAGCCCCGCTGATGGAGACGGAGACGATATCATCACCGATTTCAGTGCGGATAAATTTGATCGGATTGACCTCTCAGCGTTCGGTATTGGCGCGGATGATCTGGTTGACCTCATAAGCCTACGAGGGACGGGTAATGCTACCCGTATCATGATCGATTTGCGTAGTGTTGGTGGAGGGACAATCGAACTTTCCGGGCTTAGTGATTTGAATGCATTGGATTCGGCAACAGGTACCGATGACACTGCCGGCGTGATTGATATGCTAAGTGTCGATGATCCAGGTACTGACGCTATAGACGGTGTCTTCATCCTCTGATTAACCCCGAGCATTAAAACCAGCTTCCTGAATTCACGGAAGTAAACGATCACAGGGGCGGTTCAGGCGGGTCACACCGCTTGGATCAGCCCCTGTTTTATTTCATTCGCATCCCCCCAACCATAACGCATCCACTATCCATTCCCGCACAAGCTTGCTCCCGCGTTCAGCCCTCAAGTCATACGCCGAAATAAGATAAATATAATTGAACCTGTCAATATTTTTTCCGA
>JAAXHV010000351.1 GCA_012270695.1 Gammaproteobacteria bacterium
GGGGGATACGCACATCCACCAGGTCGTAAAATCCATCATTGAACAGGATCTGCGGGTCGAACAGGTTGATGGTGAACGCGCCGAAAAACATCCTGAACATATCCTCGCTCAGGAAGAAGTTGATCGAGCTGTTCGCCTGCGGGTCGGTGCCGGCAAAATCGAAAATGGCCCGGGAACCCTCGCGCCACAGGCTGCATTTGATCTTGTAGGGTCCGCCACCTACCCCGTCATCACACACATAGTCCTCAAAACTGCGTGGTTCTTCCGGCACGATCATCTCGATGATCTGCTTCATGGCAGCGTGGTTGCGCTCCAGCATCAGTTCCATCGTGGAATAAAACACGTCATCGCCGAATCGTTCGGCCAGTTCGACGCAACGCCGGGCCGCGGTATTGCAGGCGGCGACCAGGGCGTTCAGGTCAAACCGGTTCCATTGTGGCGTGCGCACGTTGTGCAATATCAGTTCCAGGATATCGGATTGCAACTCTCCTTTGCGGTACAACTTTGTCGGGGGGATGCGAATGCCTTCCTGGAAAATGGTGGTCGCCTGCACCGGGATACTCCCCGGGGTCATCCCGCCGTTATCCGACATGTGACCGAACATGGCGGACCAGGCGATATGCCTGTGGTCCTTGAAGATGGGCACTAGCACTATCCAGTCAGGCAGGTGGGATACTGCCGCGCCGCACATGTACGGATCGTTGGTGAGAACTACGTCGCCCTCTTCGAGTTCTCCCTCGTAGGCTTCCATCAGCCCGTAGATGAACGAGCCGAACTGGCCGACCACCATCTTGCCCTCCCGGTTCGCTACCATGGGAAAACAGTCGCCCTGCTCGCGGATACCAGGCGACATGGCCGTGCGGAACAATACCGCGTCCATTTCAACGCGCACGTTGCGCAGGGCATTCTCGATGATGTCCACGGTCACCGTATCGACCGGGACGCGTTGCAGCGGCGTTCTGTTATGTTCGATGATTCTTGCAGTCATAGGCTCTATCCTGGTCGGTCAAGCAGCCTCGTCATGTGCATTGTGCGCATTGTGCGACCTGACCCCAGCTCACAGCTCAGGGTTTATGATGAGGTTGCCCAAGGCATCCACTCCCGCCCGGTATCCGGGCAGGATCAGGGTCGTGGAATCCATTTCGCAAATCACGGCCGGACCCGGAACGACCAGGCCCTCATGCAGTTTTTCCCGCGCGTAGATGACCGAATCATGCCACTCGCCCTCGTAATAATAACGGCTGTCGTGAACCTTGCAGTCTTCCAGCCGGGTTGCTTCCCTGCTGGTCTCCAGTTCGGCAAGGGCCTTCGGTTTAACCCTGACGATGGCCCTTATCATCACGATTTCATGGTCTTCGCCCAGGTCGAAAGTAAACAGGTGTTTGTGTTCGGCATCAAAGCGCCTGGTCAGGCCGAGGATGCCGCCGTCCGCCAGTTCTTCTGCGGTG
>JAAXHV010000352.1 GCA_012270695.1 Gammaproteobacteria bacterium
CGCTCCTGGCTCAGAAAAAAGTTCTTTACCAACTGCTGGGTTATCGTGCTGCCTCCCTGTTCAAGCTGCCTCCTGAGGATATTGTGATAAAGAGCCCGCAACACACCCCTCAGGTCAATTCCGTTGTGGCTGAAATAATTGCGGTCTTCCACCGCCAGCAAGGCTTTGATTAAAGAGGGCGGAACGTCATCGTAGGAAATCAATATCCGATCCTCGAAATTATCCGGATAGATCCTGCCGATCAGTTCCGGTTCGAGGCGCACCAGCGGGAGGATCTGTTGTGCGGTTAAATCCAGGATCTCAGCCACTTTCCGGTTATAAAACCGTACGCGTACGAGTCGGCTGTCCTGGCGGCGGTCCCAGTAATGGAACTGGCGCTGTCTGAATTCGATGTGGGACGCTGCGCGGCTGTAGGCGCCCAGCTGCCCGACGACTGATACTTTTCTATAACCCGACTTGATCAGCAGCTTTTCAGTTTTGTCGGCCGTCAGCGACTGGCCGATATATATCTCCATCGGGCTGGCATAAACACGGGCGGGCAGGGACCAGCGTGTACCGGCAAATTCCGATTGTATGCGATAATCCAGCCAGAGGATGTATGCAGTGAGTGTGCAAAGCAGGATGAGCGCAATATGCACGTAGCAGAATTTACGAGCAGTACGACGTTTTGCTTTACGTACGGATTTTCCTGCTTTGTGCTTGCGCTTTGGCGGCATTACTGCCTTATCACCCCGTTGAGGCCCGTAACCAGGTTTTTCCTTATCTCCTGAACAGCGCCGATACCGTCCACACGCAGGTACCCGGGAGCATTTCGGCCATACAGGTTGCCATAAAACCGGATTAACGGCGCGGTCTGCTCATGGTAGACCTGCAAGCGCTTCCTGACCGTCTCTTCCTTGTCATCCTCCCGCTGGATGAGCGCCTGACCGCTGACGTCATCGACACCGGGCTGTTGTGGCGGATTGAACGCGATATGATAAACCCGTCCTGAACCGGGATGAACGCGCCGGCCGCTCAAGCGTTTGATGATCTCTTCATCAGCCACGACGAGCTCGACTACACAATCGATTCCTATCTCTTCCTGCCGCATCGCCTCGGCCTGGCCCAGGGTCCTGGGGAAACCGTCAAACAGGTAACCGCGTTGGCAATCATCCTGACGGAGCCTTTCCTTTACCAGCCCCATGATCAACTCATCGGAAACCAGTTCTCCGGCCCCCATCACCTTTTTTGCCTCCAGCCCCAGGGAAGTACCGGCCCTGACCGCGGCGCGCAACATATCACCGGTTGAAATCTGCGGTATGTTAAACTTGTCGGTGATGAAAGCGGCCTGCGTACCCTTGCCGGCGCCCGGCGCCCCTAATAATATAATTCTCATGTAATCGGTTCCCGTTAGCTATCACTCATGAAAATTGAAGCGGATATCAATCAAGGCCAACATAAAATTGACGCCTATGCGACCGGATCGATAACCGTTGCCGGCGTACCTTACACAACAAATATCATCGTCACAACGGCAGCGGTGGTTTCCGGCCAACTGCCGGACAATATACATTCCCTGGCGGAACGCCACGTCATGACCATGCTTGAACACAAACCCGAGGTCGTGTTGTTCGGCAGCGGCAAGACGCTCATCCCCCCGGCTGATAATATCTGCGAATTGCTCTATATCCGGCAAATCGGGTTCGAGATCATGGATACCGGCGCTGCCTGCCGGGCCTTCAACTTTTTATCGGGAGAGGGCCGGCAAATCGTAGCCGCGCTGTTCCAGATCGACTGAACCGTATTGCCGCAAATAACACCGTTGACGTCTTAAATCTCCTCTTTTACGCTCTGTGTTCTCTGTGCCCTCTGTGGTAAAAAATCCCGGGGGCGGTCAGGACAGGGCATCCAGGGAAAACCCCTCTCTTTTCAGGATGCGCCGCAGGCGTTTCAGCGCTTCAATTTGAATCTGTCTGACACGCTCCCTGGTCACGCCTAATTCCGCGCCGACGTCTTCCAGGGTTGCCGCTTCCTTGTCATGCAGTCCAAACCGAAGTTCCACTACCGAGCGTTGCTTTTCCGTCAGTTGCTCCAGCCACAAATCGATGTGTTCCTTTATGTCGTCATTCTGGAGTAACAGGGAAGGGTCGATATTATGCTCATCCGGTATGGTGTCCAGCAATGGCCGCTCAGCTTCCCTTCCTGCCGGGGCATCGACCGAGGCAACCCGTTCATTCAGTCCGAACATGCGTTTTACGCTTTCCAGCGGCCGGTCCAGCAGTTCCGCCACGTCCTCACTGCTCGGCTCCCGGTCAAGGGTCTGTGCGAGTTTCCTCGCTGCGCGCATGTAAACATTGATCTCCTTGATGACATGGATGGGCAGCCTGACCGTCCTGGCCTGGTTCATCAGTGCCCGTTCTATGGTTTGCCTGATCCACCAGGTGGCATAAGTTGAAAAACGGAACCCCTTATCCGGGTCAAACTTTTCCACGGCTCGGATCAGCCCGATGTTGCCCTCTTCAATCAGGTCCAGCAACGCCAGACCTTGATTCATATAACGCCGCGCTATTTTTACCACCAGACGCAAATTGCTTTCAATCATGCGTTTGCGCGCATCGGCATCACCGCAACGCGCCCGGCGGGCAAACATTATTTCCTCCTCAGCGGATAACAGCGGCGTAAAACCGATCTCGCTTAAATACAATCGAGTAGCGTCAAGCTCAGTTTCACTGATGACGCTGTGCTGCTGCTTCCTGCTGCGTTTTCTGGCCGCGTCAGAAACAGGGCGATCGGAACCCGGCCCCTCCAGGTTCAGGGCTTCAATTTCATCATTCTCAGGCATGGTTACTTGCGATTTTTTTCTAACTGCGCGGAAGTTGCTTCAGCGGATCGACCGGCTTGCCGTTTTTACGTATTTCAAAATGCAGAACCGGGGCGCCTTTACTGTCCAGACCCATGGTCGATATCTGTTGCCCGGCCTTTACCGTTTCACCTTCCCTCACTACCAGCTCGCGATTATGTGCATAAGCGCTCAGGTAGGTATCATTATGCTTGATGATAATAAGATTACCATAACCGCGTAATCCACTGCCGCTGTAAACCACTTCGCCGGTTGCCGCAGCGACGATTTTCTGGCCTGTCCTGCCGGAGATACTGATGCCTTTTTGCGTGGTCGGCGATGATGACCTCAACAGCTTGCCGCGGGCCGGCCATTGCCAGTGGATGGCCGCGCGCGCTGCGTTTGAGGCAGTCCTGGGTCTGGTCTCAGTCTGCGGTTTCACAACGGGCTTCGCAGACGACCGGGCTGGCTTTTCAACGGCGGGGGACGCTTGTGTTACCAGCCGCGGTTTTAACTGGATAACCTGGCCCGGATAGATAACAAACGGAGGTTTGATCCGGTTCCAGGAAGCAAGGCTTTTATAATCATGGCCGTAGCGCCAGGCAATGGAATACAGGGTATCGCCCTTCGCGACAGTATGGACATTATGTTTCCTGCCGGATTGCGCGGAAGCTGAAGAGGTCACAGTCACCGCGGGCCTCTCCTTTTGCTGACGCGTGCTGACCGGGGCATTGGCAGTGGTACAGGCACAGATGCCGCCCAGCAGCAACAGCAACAAGAAGATACGCAGGTTATTCATCGCTCACTCCATTCCCTTGAGCATAGGGACGAAACTGACAAAATCGAGATATTTTTCTGCAAA
>JAAXHV010000353.1 GCA_012270695.1 Gammaproteobacteria bacterium
GACGCCAGGCAATAGGCCACCCCCTTATCGATCAGGCTCGCTTTAAGCTCGCGTGATGATAAATTCTGTGCGGTTCTGACATCCGGTAATTCAGTTACCGTCATATCTGTTTCCGATAAGATAACTTCCTGGTTTCCCAGGGCAAAACGGCATTTGTGATGCAGCTGCGATCATTTGTTGCGCTTTTTTCAGTTAATATATAATAAATCTGTCTCGTAATGTAAGTAGGGGGGTCATTCATGCGCAGGTTATCTTCATGGCATATCATTTCCATAACCATATTATCGGTTATCAGTCTTCCGCCTGCCAGTTTCGCACAAGAACTGGAAGAAGTGGTGGTTACCGCACAGCGGCGTGCGGAGAGCATACAGGACGTATCAATTTCCATCACCTCGTTTTCAGGCGAGACACTGCAGAAGCTCAAGATACTCAACCCGGTGCATATTGCCTACCAGACACCCGGGGTTAACATCAAGAACCAGTTCAGCGAAGAGGCCCCGGTGTTTACTTTTCGCGGGATAGGCACGAACGACCCGTCCAGCGTCAACAGTCCTACGGTCAGCGCGTACCTGGATGGCGTCCTCATCCCGTTCCATTGGATGCTTGGCGGGGAGTTTTATGACCTGGAACGCATAGAGATTCTAAAAGGACCTCAGGGTACGCTCTACGGCAGCAACAATACCGGCGGTGCCATCAACCTTATCGCGAAAAAACCTGAGCAGGAGTTCTCGGGATTCGGGCGGATGGAATATGGCAGTTACAAGACCTTTGAATTCGAAGGCGGGGTCGGCGGTGGCTTGACGGAGAACCTGGCAGGACGCGCCTCGCTTGTTGTGAGGGACCGCGCCAAGGGGCACCAGAGAAACCGCTATTTTGACCTGGCGCGCACTGGTGAGCAGGAACGTTTTGCCGGCCGGGTTCAACTACTCTGGGAGCCGACGGACGACCTGGATATGCACCTCACCATACACGGTTCCAGCCATGAGGACGACCATCTCAATTACGTCAATATCAGCACCCAGGATCCGGCGTTCGCCTTTGGCGGTCCTCCATCGGTATTATGCGGGCCGGCGATGGAGGGAAGGCGCTCCGAAGGAGAATGTACGAATTTTCGCGGGTATTACGACGATGACGGCGATGATCACGTCGGCGATTTCAACAACGCGCTGTCCGACGAGCCCGATGGCAGGCTGGAGTCACGCTTCAGGGGGTTGGGGGCCAATATCAAGATCACCTGGGACCTGCCGCGCTTTACCATCACCTCAACGACCAGCTACGACGAGTTTGAACGGGATGCCAAGGAAGATACCGACCAGGGCCCTGCGCTGATGCTGGAGGCTGTCTTTGAAGACGATATCTGGGTCTTCTCGCAGGAGGTGCTGGTTTCCTCGGACGACTCCTGGCCCATCGACTGGCTCGGCGGCGTGTTTTACACCACCAATACAAACGACGGCGCCGTCTCGTTTCTGATGCGCGATTTGCTTGCGACGGACGCGATTAATGCCTATGACCACGAGGTAGAGGCCATAGCCGGTTTCGCCCACCTCGGCTGGGAATTTGCGGATAACTGGAAAATCAACGGTGGAGTGCGCGTCACCCATGAGACCCGCGAGATGACCCAGTCCATGGTTGACCTCAACACCTTCGGCATCAGCTTGTTCACCCAGCCCGCCTCGTTCTGTGCCGTGGTTGGCATCTGTGGCATCCCGGGCCTTGGCTTTGAGGGCCTGTCCCCCGCGCCACCTACGTTCGGACGTGCTACCCTGGCCAGTCTTGATGGACGTGAAATTGATGTAACGGACGTGTCGGGCGAGATCGGTCTGGAATGGAAACCGCTGGAAGACCTGTTGCTCTATGCAAAATTCAGCAAAGGATTTAAAAGCGGCGGATTCAATAGCCTGATTGTATTTTCCCAGGTGGATGCCGAGCCTTTTGAAGACGAAGTCGTGCTGGCATGGGAAGGCGGTTTCAAGTCCACTTTGCCGGCTCAGGGTTTACAACTGAACGGCGCCTTGTTCTACATGGAATGGAAGGATTTTCAGGCGCAGATCGTCCAGGGCACCGGCGCGTTCCCGGTAACCAATGCAGGCGATGCTGAAATTCTGGGCTTCGAACTGAGCGTTGACTGGTCGCCGCCCGCGCTCAGCGGCCTGGACATCATTCTGGGGCTCTCATACCTGGATACGGAAGTTACCATGTCGAACCCGGACCTGGCATTCAGCCTGAAAGGCAACAAGTTGCATGATGCGCCCGAGTGGACGTTTAACGGCGTCGGCCGCTATTCTGTGCCGCTGCCGATGCTGGGCGGGAGCAACCTGTATTTCCAGGTGGACTTCAACTGGAACGATGACTTTTTCTGGGAAGCGAAGAACGTGCCACCCATTGTCGAACACGCCTATTGGCTGGTGAACACCCGGGTTGGTCTCTCGTCCCAGGATGATCGCTGGGACGTTGCATTCTGGACGCGTAATGTCTTCGACGCGGAATATATGGGGGAGATTTTTGACTTCACTGCAACAACGGGCACAGGACTCGGGATTGCCGGCTTTCCGAGAGAACTGGGCGTGAGCGTGAACTATAGTTGGGATTGATTCTACGGGGTCAGGTCGCACATTGCACACGAAAACAAATGTATCTGAAACTTTAACAAATCCCTGCATGTACAATGTGCGACCTGACCCCGTACTTCAGGAAGCTAACGAACTGGCTTTTGAAAGGCTGACCACATCGGAACCGGTACTCAGGGACATACGGCCGGCCATGGACGTACTGCCGGGCATGACGGCCACGACGATACTGACCTCCGGGGTCACCATGCCTTGGAGTGAGTACACGGGCGGCCAACGCGAAGCGATTATCGGCGGGGCGCTGTTCGAAGGGCTTGCCGCGGACAAGGCAGAAGCCGTACATCTCCTTACCAGCGGCGCAATCCAGGTAAACGGCTGCCACGATTATGGCTGTGTGGGCTCACTGGCGGGGATTTACACGGCCTCCATGCCGGTCTTTGTCGTCGAAAACCAGACCTTCGGCAACCTGGGTTATTGCAACCTGTACGAAGGGACCAATCCCCGGCGTCTGAATTACGGTGTCTACGACGAAGGCGTCCAGACGCGCCTGATGTTCATCCAGGAGGTCGTCGCGCCGGTTATCGCAGAGGCATTACGTGCATCACCAGGCATCCCGCTCAAACCCGTCATGAAGCGCGCACTGCACATGGGTGACGAGTTACACAGCCGCAATACCGCCGCCTCACTGCTGTCCCTGAATGAACTGTTCCCTTTCATGCTGACGGCAGATGAAAACAGGATAGAGGCAATTCGGCAAACGCTTGAAGCCATCACTGCGGATCACTATTTTTTCCTGCGCTTGTCCATGGCCGCCGCCAAGGCGACTGCGGATGCAGCGCACGGCATCAGCGGTTCCAGTATGGTGACAGCCATGGCGTTCAACTGCCGCGGTTTTTCGATCCGTGTGAGCGGGCTGGGGGATGAGTGGTTTGCCGGACCTCACGCAAGTGTGGAAGCCAGGTTGTTCAACGGCCATAGCGAGGATGAGATCACCTGGATGGGGGGCGAAAGTCCTATTATTGAGACCATCGGCGCCGGCGCCTTCGCCCAGGCGGCCGCCTTCCCGTTGCAACAATATCAAGGCGGCACGCCCCAGGCCATGGTCGAAAGGAACCTGGAACTCTACGGGATAACCTTGGGAGAAAACCCGGATTTCCACATTCCGTATCTGGGTTACAGGGGCACGC
This sequence comes from Gammaproteobacteria bacterium, assembly GCA_012270695.1. GTDB lineage: Bacteria > Pseudomonadota > Gammaproteobacteria > Eutrophobiales > Eutrophobiaceae > JAAXHV01. Next base: position 3,755 of record JAAXHV010000353.1, read on the forward strand.
CTACCGGCATCGATCTCTTCCGGGTGTTGGAGACCGGGATACTGCCGTCCATGGATATCGGCATCGCCGGTCGCGACGGCGGGCAAATCGGCGCCGGGGTCGTGCGTGCGCCGAGAGAATGCTTCGAGGCTGCCGCACAGGCTTATCGACAGAGGTACGGGACAGATCAATAAGCCGCTGATCTTCAGGTAGCGAAAATCGAGCACATCGGCTTTCCATGCAGCCCGGAACCGTCGTTATTGAGGGAAACGTGATTCTGTGTCAGAGTAAACGCTCGGAAAAAGCGGGTTATTGTCGTGAGTGCATCCCCTGATATTGATGGCTTTGCAGAAATAAGCGAACCTGAGCAACTGGCTGCCAGGATAAAGGAGTTCGCCCTGAATGCCGGCGCTGACGTCGTGGGTATCGCGCCTGTACAGCGTTGGGACAAAGACGTGCCGGAAGGGCACAGGCCCGATGACGTGTTGCCCGGGGCGCGCAGTGTTATCGTCGTCGGCGCCCGTGGCCCCACTGCCGGGGCCTGGCAGTCACCCAATCACCGTTTTATGGAAGTCAACGGCTATGATTTTCGCAACGACCGGGTGATCCATATCGTCGCTGATTATATTGAAAAAGAACTGGACCATTATGCCATCCAGGCGCCGGCTCTGTCCGTAAGCGGCCATAACCCGGTCATGAGCATGATGCATGCCGCGGTCCTGGCAGGGCTGGGGACGCGTTCCCTGGCGGCCAATATCATTCTTAACCCCAGGTACGGCCTGCTGTATTATTCTGCTTGTGTTACCACCCTGGAACTGCCGGGTGATGCCATGCTGGAACAGAACGTGTGCCCCCATCCCATGTGTGTGGCCACCTACCGGAAAATTGGCAAGACGCCATGCATTGCCGCCTGTCCGTCCGATGACGGCGGCTGCCTGGATGGGGATATCGATGAGCAGGGTCAGATTTCCTATTCCTGGTATGACCGGGAGCGCTGCACGACACGGGCCATGAATTTCGGCATCAACAGTTTCCAGAAAGCCATGGCGGAAATCGTTACGGAAGAGGATGCCGAAACACGCAGCAACATGGTCCATTCCGATTTTTTCACCCGTTCCTGCAATGCCATCAGCAGCTTCAGGGAGAGCGTCGCACAATGCTTTGAGTGCATGCGCGTGTGCCCGATCACCCGCCCGGAAAGAAAACTGAAATGAGCGCTACAGCCGGCAATCCCGATTTCGCCACTTGCAGGCAGGAACTCGATAAGCTGGCGCGCAAAAGCGGCGCACTGGTTACCGGTGTCGCTGATGCTGCGGCGTTTACGGACTCCCCTGAAGGATACCGGCCAACGGATTTGTTGCCCAAAGCCAGGGTTGTCTACGTGGTCGGCGGTGCGCAACCTCGGGCAGGGGACTGGCGCAGCCCGGTCTACCAGCACATGGAAACCACGTCCTTCGGCGACCGTATGCATAGCCTGGCGCAACGGCTGTCCCGCTATATAGAAGACGAATACGGCTACTACGCGATCTGCGTCCCACCCGGCACCGATAGCGGCAACCGTCCCTTTGTCAGCTTCGCCAGGGCGGCAGAACTGGCGGGTTGCGGCACATCCAGCCTGGCCGGTCCGGTGCTGAACCCGGAGTACGGTTTCATGTATTACTCCATCGTCATCAGTACACTTCCCCTGGAGGTTGACGGACCGCTGGCCGAGCCCGTCTGTCCGGCCCCTGAATGCAAGGATATGTGGGAAGAGCAGGGTAGCACACCTTGCATGGCAATCTGTCCCATAGACGAGGGAGGGTGCCTGGGCGGGCGGCTGGAAAACGGACGCATCGCGGAACGGCGTTATGACGCGGCCCGTTGCAGTTCGCGGGTGGAAACCAGTTGGATCCCGGGGTTTCAAAAAGTGCTGGATGCCACTCTCGGGGAAAAAGACAAGGAACAGCAAAAACTGATGCTTTATTCCTCTTTATTTTCCCGGACACTCTGGTCCATGACCTACTCAAATGTAAGCCAGGGCCAGTGTTTCGAATGCATGCGCGTTTGCCCGGTGGGCGGCAAACACCGGATAAAAAAATAACAGGTTTGTTTGATAACTATTGCCACTACAGGAGCTGATCATGGGCTTTTATTTCGTTGACCCGGAAACCTATAAGAAATACAAGGACGAAATCTTGTCGTATTCCCAGTCCGTGCAGGTGAATACCCAGGAATTCCTGCCGGAAGAGAAACGCAAAAGACCCTTATCCGACAAGGAAATCGCAGCAAAAATGGGGCTGGAGGAACGGGTAGTGCGTGAAATACGCGTAGTGGCAGAACGGGATGCATACCCAATCGATGAATGGGAACAAGCGCTGGAATTCAAGGACAAGGCCTGTCGTGAATACGCCAGGACCGGCCTGTCTTCAGTCACAAAGAAATACCTCAAGAAATAGCCCGCATATCCAATTGATGCGCCCGCACTGCTCTTTTTTGCGCAAACGGGCACGTGTTCATTGCGTCCCTGCCTGGACGCAACCCTACCGGCAGCCTGCGGCGGAGTAAATCGTCTGTCCTGACGATTTGTTATCACATCCGTT
>JAAXHV010000354.1 GCA_012270695.1 Gammaproteobacteria bacterium
GTATTCTGCTCGCCCCAGGTCATGCTGCCCAGGCAGATTATGCTGACCTCGATATCGGTATATCCCAGTTTCCGGTATTGCATGTAACGGGATCATATACCAGTTTTCACTTTTTGGTTTCCAGTTTTTGATTTTTGGTTGATACTACCCGTGCCTGATAACCACACTCAACCTGTGAGACTGATCATTGGATACGATTACCCTGTTGAAGCCGGATGATTTTCACCTGCACCTGCGCGACGGGGGGGAGATGGCCAGTATCGTTGGCGACAGCGCCCGGCGCTTCGCCAGGGCAGTGGTCATGCCGAACCTGGTTCCGCCGGTGGTGTCCGTTCAACAGGCCTTGGGTTATCGGCAGAGAATCCTTGCGTGCCTGCCCCATAACCCCGGGTTTGATCCCCTGATGACCTTATACCTGACCGATGATAGCAGTAGGGAAGAAGTGGATCGCGTTGCGGAGAGCGATAAAGTGTGTGCGTTCAAGTATTACCCGGCCGGCGCCACGACTCATTCCGCATCCGGCGTAACCGCTATTAAAAAGGTGATGCCGTTACTGGAGTACATGGCGCACAGAGACGTGCCGCTGCTAGTCCACGGGGAGGTTACGGACGCCGACGTTGACGTGTTCGACCGGGAGAAGGCCTTTATCGAACGGGTGTTGGCTCCCCTGGCTGAGGAGCTGGGTTCACTGCGGATAGTTTTTGAACATATCACCACCAGCGATGCGGTACAATTCGTAACCGGCGAATCGGAAAAGATCGCGGCTACGATTACTCCGCACCACCTGATTTTAAACCGGAATGCCATGCTCTCAGGAGGGATTAACCCACACCATTACTGCCTGCCCGTGCTGAAAAGGGAGAGGCACAGACAGGCCCTGGTGACTGCGGCCGTCAGCGGCAACCCGAAATTTTTCCTCGGCAGCGACAGCGCTCCCCATCCCGCGCGGTCAAAGGAAAAGCCGCCTTGCTGCGCAGGCATCTACAATGCCTGCGTTGCCATTGAGTCGTATGCAGCCGTATTCGATGCCATGAACAGCCTGGACACCCTGGAAAAATTCGCCAGCAGGAACGGGGCTCGATTTTATGGATTGCCGTTGAATACACAAACAATCACGTTACGCCGGGAACAATGGCGTGTTCCCAATATGCTCACCTTTGCGGACACCATGCTTGTGCCGTTCCGGGCGGGTGAGACCTGCCAATGGAAACTGCTGCGTGAACAGTGACAGGAATAGCCCGATCGCCGGCCGTTTCAGGGGTTATTATCCGGTGGTCGTTGATGTGGAGACGGCGGGGTTCAATCCCGTCAAGGATGCCTTGCTCGAGGCAGCTGTGGTTTTCCTGCAAGTCGACCCGGATGGTGTCTGGTACCCCCTGGAGACCATATCAAAACATATACGGCCTTTCCCGGGGGCGAACCTGGATAAGGCGGCGCTGGAATTTACCGGTATCGACCCTGATCACCCCTTCCGCCAGGAGATCGCCGTATCCGAGAAACAGGCGTTGCGCGAAATCTTCCAGGCCGTGAAGAGGATGATGAAGCAGAACGGATGCTCCCGCGCCATCCTGGTGGGGCACAATCCCGCCTTTGACCTGAGTTTCATCAATGCCGCAGCCAACCGCTGTGGACTGACGCGCAATCCCTTTCATCCGTTCAGCACGTTTGATACGGCCACCCTCGGAGGTCTGGCATACGGCCAGACCGTGTTATCCCGCGCGGTACAGGCTGCGGGACTGGATTGGGAAGAGGAAGAGGCGCATTCGGCCCGCTACGATGCTGAACGTACCGCCGAATTATTCTGCAATATCGTCAATCTCTGGCCGCTTCATTAGAAACCCTGGTCCTGTCGTCAGCGGCAGGATTATGGTAAAATACCCACCCTTATATCTTATTCCAATCCAAGTGGAAACAGCAGGGAACGAACCTGTTTGTGTGCCTGATTAGAGAGACATGCCTGACAACGAGATTGCCCGGTCCGTTTTACCGGTAAACATTGAAGATGAGATGCGTCAATCCTACATGGATTACGCCATGAGTGTCATCGTCGGCAGGGCCCTGCCGGACGTTCGTGACGGACTGAAACCTGTCCACAGGCGTGTCCTGTATGCCATGAACGAAATGGGCAATGATTACAATAAACCATACAAGAAATCCGCCCGTATCGTGGGAGATGTCATCGGAAAATATCACCCTCATGGAGATTCTGCCGTTTACGACACCATAGTGCGGATGGCTCAGAATTTTTCCTTACGCTACGTACTGGTAGACGGGCAGGGTAATTTCGGATCGGTGGACGGTGATGCGCCGGCTGCGATGCGCTATACCGAAATACGCATGGCCAGGATCGCCCACGAGTTATTGGAGGACATAGGCAAGGAGACCGTCGATTACATACCAAACTATGACGGCACGGAACGTGAGCCCGTGGTATTGCCCACGCGCCTGCCCAACCTGCTGGTAAACGGTTCCAGCGGTATTGCCGTGGGTATGGCTACAAATATTCCACCGCATAATTTAACGGAAGTGATTAATGCCTGTATCGCCCTCATAGAGGATGAGAACCTCAGCGTAGATCAACTGATCGAGTATATACCGGGACCGGACTTCCCCACTGCCGCTATCATTAACGGTTCACAGGGTATTCACGAAGCCTACCGCACCGGCCGCGGACGCATTTACATGCGCGCTCGTTCGCATATCGAGTCTGATGGCAATTCCGCGCAAAACACCATTGTCATCACCGAATTACCCTACCAGGTGAACAAGGCCCGGTTGCAGGAAAAAATTGCCGAACTGGTTAAAGAAAAAAAGCTGTCCGGTATTCGCGAGTTGCGCGATGAGTCCGATAAGGACGGCATGCGTCTGGTGATAGAACTGCGTCGGGGTGAGGTGCCGGAGGTCATTCTTAATAACCTGTACCAGTTCACCGCAATACAGAGCGTATTCGGTATCAACCTGGTGGCTCTGGATGATGGACAGCCGCGCCTGATGACGCTGAAGGGTATGCTTGATGCGTTTATCAGGCACCGCCGGGAGGTGGTAATCCGGCGCACCTTGTTTGAGTTGCGTAAAGCCCGGGCGCGGGCGCATATTCTCGAGGGACTGGCGGCCGCCCTGGCCAACATCGACCCGATTATCAACCTTATCAAACAGTCCGCCACGCCGGCTGAGGCAAAACAAGGCTTGCAGGCAGCGCCCTGGCCACCCGGGGTGGTTGTGGCGCTGCTGGAACGGGCAAGCGCAAATATTTCCCGGCCCGATGACCTGCCGGAAGAACTGGGGCTGGGTGCCGATGGATATCGCCTGTCAGCCGTGCAAGCCCAGGCCATACTGGATATGCGCCTGCAAAAACTGACCGGGCTGGAACAGGAGAAGATCATCAGTGAATACGAAGAGTTGCTGGAAAGGATAGGGGACCTGCTTGATATCCTGTCGCGCCCGCAGCGGCTGATGGAGGTGATCAGGACGGAACTGG
>JAAXHV010000355.1 GCA_012270695.1 Gammaproteobacteria bacterium
ACCTTGAACCCCGAAGGGGTAGACGGACCGAAAAATCCTTTTCATCAGCCGCATCGGCTGCTTCTGAATCTGGCCATCGGCGGCACCAGTGGCGGGAACCCTTCGGGAACAGCGTTTCCCAGCAGGTATGAGATCGATTACGTGCGGGTGTATGACTCGACTTCCAACCGGCAGGAGGCGCCAGAGTACCCGAAAGAGGACGACACCGCGCCGGGACCCCTAACCACCGTGCTCGCGCCTGCTCCACCGACCGGGTTGACGGTGACTACGATCAACGAGACGGCAATCAGCCTGAGTTGGAGTGCACCCGCAGACGACGGCGGCGGCGCCATTGACGACTACAACGTGTTCCGCTGTGAAGAAAACGATACGCCTTGCTCACCCAAGTGGTACGTCTGGGTGAAGGGTGGCGCTATCACGTTCACGGACACCCAGGTGTCGGCAGGGATAACCTACCGCTATACCGTGCAAGCGATACGCTATGAGAAGATAACAACCGGCCCCTGGCCGGAACACCGGAGCGTCTGGTCCAACCAGGTGACGGCCACAGCCGGCACCTCGTCACCGTCATCGCCAACGTCGACGCCCACGGAGACGTCGCCTGGCGCGCCAGGCTGGACTGTGGCTGCGGTTGCCCTCTCTGGTAGCGTGGTCGTGGAGGACACTCCCAACCAACTGGCAGATGACCCCCTGACGCAGCCGGATTACCTGTGGCACTACGGTTCAGCCGCGCCCGCCTTCACCCTGGATGATGATGCGGGCTTTGGCGTCCTCAGTGCCGGAGATACCGTCATACTTTCCGGCAGCATGACGCTGACAGGCAACAATCACCGCGACTACTGGGACGACCGACTTGTCCTGGCCGTGGGCACGGGCAATGGCCCCGCATCCCAAAACCACCCTTATGCCAGCAGCTTCGGTTACTCAGGAGGAAACAGCAAAGTGTATGCGCTGGCAGTCTCCATTTGCCCGTTAGGCGGATTTGCCGAAGACAACACTCGTCCGCCACTCAAAGTAATTGATGCCCAGGGTAGTCGCGAGGTCGCCACTATTGCCACCCGCAGGTCACCCACCGTGGTCTGGGAACTCAGTATTACCCTGGCCAGCACCTGGAAGGATTATTCGACCGGTGACAATGCGGGACAGGACAACGGACGCGGTATCGAACGCCACGAGCACAGCTACACCCTGCAACTGGACCTGAACTACGATGGGGCGTTCGAGACGACCGTAAGCGGCGCCTTCAGAACCTACGAGGCGAAATCCGTCGGGATCAGTTTCGCCGTGCAGCAGGCTGATGCGCGTACTTATCAACCAGATATGAATGACGAGGCCGCGCCCTGGTTAATCAACCCGGATATTGATACCTGGGGCGCTGCCGCCCGCGCGGTGAATAACTGGATGCTGTTCAATCAAGATGTCATATCCGCCACGGCAAGTCTGTATCCCGGCGACCCGGTCAGCTATACGCTCAGCTACGATTTGACCAGGACCGGGCACAACGTCAGCCCCATGCTCTTCGGTACTAATATTGAGCACTTTGACACCGAAGATCACTACTGGGACAGCTACGGAGAGAACAGTGAACTGATCCGCCTGATGAAAGAACGCCCGGTCAGTTGGATACGTTTCCCAGGTGGCGAGCCGACCTCAACATACCACTTCAGCCTCGCAAACGCGATTATGAGCACCACTGCGCGCTGGGGCGTAGACGAGTGGGATACGTCCAAAAGCGTGGAGGAACGTACCCCTGCGCCGGACAGTGACTACGTGGACTTCGATGAGTTTTCCCTGATCGTCAAACACACCGGCGCCATTCCTTTCGTTGGCATCAATATGGAAAGCGCTTATTATTTTCGTGCGTTGGAACTGGACAAGCAATCGCTTTATCCGACACACTCACCACCTTTGACCAAGGATAACTTTAATACTGATTATAATTATTTGCACATTCAGGATGGAATCAGGCAAGCAATCGAGGTGGCGCTTTACATGGATGAGATCGGATTGGACGTGCGTTACTGGTATCTCGATAATGAGAGCGACCTGGCCAACTACAGCGCTGAATTCGGAGGAATGTGGGCTGATCATTATGCGCGTATGGCCCAAGACTATATCTGGGCAGTGGACGTTGCCACAAGAAGGACCGACAACACGTTTATCGCTAACTGGAATAACATCAGGTTTGTAAAAGATGCCGGATGGAAACTCATATTGGATGCCATCGGAAAGCGCTTGAGTTACATTGATTTTCACACTTACTGGTGGGTTTCCGGCGGGTCCTGGAATTCGAACGATCAAGACAATCCTCATACCAACGCGCCCAATCCTGAATATGGAATATCCACATGGGGCGTCTGGAAATCCCAGTTACCCATGCAATGGGAAAACATCGACAACGACAGCCACGATTATTACACCGGCCAACCTTTGAGTGTCCATTTCGGTAGCGCTACGACTATAACCCAGGAGACCTCTCTGGCCGAGTATTTCCATAATGTGCGGCAGATTTTGGATGACAACAATTTTGCAGAGATAAAGATCATGATCGGCGAGTGGGGTATCGCGCCACGCGGGCATTGGCGTTTGGACCCCACCGCATACCAGTCCACCCTGATGCTGACTGAGTATTTCATGCAGATGATCGCATCGGGGGCGATTGAAGCGGCGGCCAACTGGCCTTTTTCCTCAACAGGTGGTCCCTTCGTTTATAACGGGAACAATGTGCAGCACAAGCCCGACGGCACCAATCAAATCCTCGCCCCTTACCAGATGCAGAAGCTGTTCAGGTCCTTCATCAATGCCAGTTATTTGCCGGTGGATACAGGGCAATCCGACCTCATTGCCATCGGCGCCTACCACGCCGGCAAAGCGTCTGTGCATATTGCCATACTGAACAAATCCGGGCAGGAGAGAAGCCTGCGCGTACCTGTGGAAAAGGGGTTCAACACCGCTCAAATCAGCCGAATGCAGCCATTGGACGACCCGGGAGAGTATGACGATACTTACGGCGCTGGCGGTACTGTTTTTGAAATTGGTGATGCGATGAGACTTGAATTCGGCGAAGAGGCTACGACAACGCGGGAAGCGCTCGTCACTATGGAACCGTGGTCCCTGGCTTGGGTGAACCTTTCCACGGGAGAATGATGCAACGGAAGTCAATCCTGGCTCTGCGAATTCTGATAATAGCGCAGTGCCTGGGCTTATCCGTGCTG
>JAAXHV010000356.1 GCA_012270695.1 Gammaproteobacteria bacterium
AGCACGACTGCCCAATAAAAGCTGATCAGGACAAAGACAAGCAGCACGCCGATATGGAGGATTACCTGAGATGGCACCTGCCCTGTGGCCAGGGGTCGGATCAGGGCAATAGAATGGCTGAGGGGCAACAACCGAACCACGGATTGGGCAAAATCGGGTAGCGATGCAACCGGATAGAAAACGCCGCAGAAGATAAACATGGGCGTCAATACCAGAGTGATATAGTAATTGAAGAAATCATAGGAGCGGGAAAACGAAGCGACCATGATAGCGGGGCCGGCGAAACTCAAGCCCGTTAAAAAGAAAAGAGGAATGCAAAGCAGCGCCTGCCAGTGAGAGATCGCGCCCAGCAAAAAGGCCACCAATAAAATGGCCGAACTGCTGAACAGCCCCTTGGTTGCGCACCACAACATCTCGCCGGCGACGATATCATCCACTTCCAGTGGCGTTGCCAGCATGCCCTCATAGGTCTGCTGCGGGACCATGCGGGTATACACCGAAAACAAACCTTCAAACGTTGCCGTGTTCATGGACGATGAAGCGATGAGGCCACTGGCCAGAAAAGTCAGGTATGGCAGTCCGCCCAGTTCGCCGACAAACCGCCCCAGTCCCAGACCCAGCCCAAGCAGGTATAAAAAAGGTTCGCCAAAGTTAAATAACAAACTGGGAACGAGTAATTTCCGCCACACCAGCAGGTTCCGACGCCACACGTAGAACATCCCGAGGCGCATCTGGGGCAAACGCCAGTCGACCATCAGCTCTCCCTCAGTTCCCTGCCGGTCAGGCGCAGGAATACGTCTTCCAGGTTGGCGGGGCGATGCAGGTAGTGAACATCCGGTTTGTTCTCAACCCGCCGGATAATTTCACCTGGGGTGTCGGTGAAATAGTAGATCGTCTCTCCAACTATCTCCACCCTGTAGATATCCCTCTCTGTCAGTATGCCCGGGAGCGCATCCATCTCGCCATGAATTTCAACCACCTCGGGCTCCACGTGCTGCTTGATTAACTGTTTCGGGTGCCCCTGGCTGAGTATGACGCCGTGGTCCATGATAACGATATCGTCGCACAGGCGTTCTGCCTCTTCCATAAAATGCGTGGTCAGCAATAAGGTCGTGCCCGATTGTTTGAGTTCCCGCAACCGGCCCCAGATCAGGTGTCTGACCTGGGGGTCCAACCCGGTGGTCGGCTCATCCAATATCAGTAACCTGGGTTCGTTAACCATGGCTCGGGCGATGCTGAGACGCCGTTTCATACCGCCAGATAATTGATTGATGCGCACGTTTGCTTTTTCACTCAACTCGACGAATTTCAATAATTCTTCGATCCGTTTTTCCAACGCCGGTCCTTTGATATTGAAAAACCCCGCATATACTTTCAGGTTCTCCGCGACCGTAAAATCGGGGTCGAGATTATCCAGTTGCGGAACCACGCCGATGTCTCTTCGAATCCGCCGCGCATACCTGGGCACATCCAGCCCCAGGACTTCCAGGTAGCCGTCAGTCAGTGGAGATTGTCCCAGGATCATCCTCAGCGTGGTTGTCTTGCCGGCGCCGTTAGGACCCAGCAGGCCGAAACAACCACCGAAAGGAACCTGCAGGTCTATTCCCTTGACGACATACTCTCCGTTAAAGGATTTTTTCAGATTCTCGGCTTTTATGATGTAATCATTCATCAGCCCACTCCGATCAATCTCCAACATCTTGATAAATAACCGGACAACTGGCAAGCGGTTTAATTCAGGGTTTAATTCAGGACACCCATGAATTTCAGAGGTATCAAATTTTTTTGGGTGTCTTGAATTAATGGGTGTCCCGAAATTGCGCCCGAAATTGCGAAATCGTCTTCCCGAAATTGTTATGCCAACTCTCCAAATATCCGGGGATATTCCAAACCTGCCACTTCTCCAGGGCAATCCTAAAGTGACCTGTTGAGGCAAGTTTATCATGCCGGGTTATGGCATAGGACGGACGGATTAAGTTGTGATGTGTTCTGTGGGTGTTGTGCTGTGTGCGTGGGCGCCGGTTTGAGGGTATGTTAAGGGTGTAGACAGTCTTCTGCAGGGGGTCCGGGCGTCAGGTGTCGGCCGGTCGTGTTCCGGTTCGGCAGGGGGGAATGAGAGGCGGCGACGTATCAGAGGGGGGCAGTATGACGCACAAACCGCCCACTGTTCAGTTATAATGTTAACGACTTCAGATCAACTGCTTATGAACGACTTTAAGATGGCCCTGAGCAGAAAATAGAATTTCCAGATAGTGTTGGTTAAGATAAAATCACTATGACTTCAGCGGACTATACAAATACATCAGGAAACTGGCGCGTCACGTTCGAAGAAGACGGTTATATCGACCGCTTGAACCTGGAGGATTATCACTGATAATTTTGGCGGCCCGACCCTATCCTCCATGGCGAAGTAAAATGAGCCTGTAGCTATGAGTAACACAGCTAATCATTCCATCGAAGCTCAGTATACAAACACGCTGATCAAAAAATATCTGGAAAAAACCGAAAGATCGGCTTCGCTGGCCCAAAAAGCCAGGAAGTTCATCCCGGGGGGCGATTCTCATGGGCCATCCTATCACTCCCCCTATCATCTCACTTATACCCATGGAGCAGGTTCCTATATATATGATGTAGATGGTAATCGTTATCT
>JAAXHV010000357.1:0-4452 GCA_012270695.1 Gammaproteobacteria bacterium
CAGCCGTTCATCCATGGTGCGTTTGTAGTAGCCGTCGGCATAGTAATACAGTACCCGTTCCCGGTTTTGTGAGTAGACCTTGCCCTCAGGACCGACTGCCGCAGCCAGCATTTCTGTGCTGTAACCGGCGGCGGCGCCCACGTCCATGACCATCATGCCCGGTTTCAAACCGAGAAATTTAAATGTCTCAAAAGGCTTTCTCGGTTTGTCCCGACGGAAGTCCCATTTATGCCGGTCGGGGGTCTTCTGCTGCTGTTCGATGCGTTGTTTCATTTCCGCATATTCATCCGCTACAACAGCTGAAGAAGAGTACGATAATATAATAAACAGGAGGAATAACTTATTGATATTCATATTGAATTATTCGAAATTCGAGATTTTGCGTAAACCGGCGCCAGCGATATCATAATACCAGGTCCACAACACAGACTTCCTGACCCACGTCCGCGTCCTCGTCCTCGGCCACCAGGATTTCGAGCAGGCGCCCATCTCCCGGCGCCTCTATTTCCTGGGTCACCTTCTCCGTCTCGATCTCATACAAAAAGTCGCCTTTATTGAAGGCTTCGCCCGGCTGCTTGTGCCAAGCGACGATTGTGGCGCTTTCCATGTTCATGCCGACCTGGGCGAGCTTGAGTTTGACTTTCATTGTTTTCCCGGATTGTTTATAAGGGATTCGGTAACAGCGGTGATCGTTTCCTGGTTCGGGATGACGGTTTTCTCCACATTGGGCGCATAAGGCATGGCAACGTTCGGAACCGTAACGCGCTTGATGGGGGCCTTCAGGTAAGCAAAGGCCTCGTCACTGATGACGGCAGCGATGTGGCTGGCGGCGCTGCAACGGTCCCGCGCCTCATCTACAATAACCAGGCGACCGGTCTTGGCAACGGATGCGATAATGGTATCCGTATCCAGCGGCACCAGGGTGCGGCAATCGATGACCTCCACATTGATATCTCTTTCAGCCAGCGTAGCTGCTGCTTGCAGTGTGGGTTTCATCATGGCGCCGATGCTCACCAGGGTGACGTCCGTTCCGGACCTGCGCACCAGCGCCACGCCAAACGGTGTAGTGAAATCCTCATCCGGCATTTCCCCCCGTTCGCCGCCCCTGCCGCCCGGCTCCAGGTAAAACGTCGGGTTATCCCCCCGTATCGCAGTCTTCAGCAAACCCGCCGCATCTGCCGGGGTTGAAGGGACAACGACGTTCACTCCGCCCAGGTTCATCAACAGGGGATAAGGCGTATCAGAATGTTGCGCGGCAGTCGAGCGCCCGCCACCGTAACCGGCAATGACGGTTATCGGTAATTTTATCTGCCCGCCGGTCATCAGTCGCAACTTCGCCATCTGGTTGGCAATGGCATCGAAACCGGTGTAGACAAAATTGGAGAACATCAGGTGCAGGATTACGCGGTAACCGCTGGCCGCGGCGCCGACCGCCATGCCGGTCAACGTGGCCTCGCAGATGGGCGTGTTGCGAATCCGGTCCGCACCGAATCGCTCATGCAGTCCCTTGGTGTCTCCGAACATGCTGATCTCTACGTCTTCACCGAACAGGATGACCCTGGGGTCTCGCTCCATTTCAGCAAACAAGGTGTCGTTGACCGCTTGTATGAGGCGTTTCTTAGCCATCAGCGGGTCTCAGGGCTGTTGTCCGGAAAACATCAGGTCATGCACCAGATCAGGGTCGGCAGGGTCCGCGGCCGCGGCGGCCGCGGCCGCAGCTTCAACCAGGGAAACAACCTCTTTATCAATTGCATCGATATCAGCTTGCGTGCAGGCGTTGTTTTCCAGCATATAGCTGCCTAATCTTTCGATGGGGTCACGCAGACGCCAAGGCTCAATTTCATCATCATCCCGATACTTACCAGTGAGCCAGTAAACCTCACCCTCGTTGTGACCGTAAACGCGATAGGTCTTGGCTTCGATAAAGGAAGGACCTTCTGCGTTCCTGGCCCGCGTTACCGCGCTGGCCGAAGCCTGCCAGACCTCTACCGCGTTGTTGCCGTCAACCACGACAGCAGGGATGTCAAATGCCCTGGCCCTGTTTACGATCTCCCCGGCGGTTACCGTGTCTGAAGGAGAAAATTCCGAATAGCAGTTATGCTCACAGACAAATATCATCGGTAATTTCCACAGGACGCTGATATTCAGCGTTTCCATAAACACGCCCTGGTTGGCGGCGCCATCACCGAAAAAGCACACCGCCACTTGTCCCTTTCGCTCCAGTTGCGCCGCGAATGCCGCACCCGCAGTTATGGCCAGACCGCCGCCGACAATACCGTTCGCGCCGATGATACCTTTGGAGAAGTCCGCCACGTGCATAGAGCCGCCCATGCCTTTGCATATACCACTGTCGCGGGCATAAATTTCGGCCACCATGGAATGCGGATCGCCCCCCTTGGCAAGAAAATGGCCGTGACCCCTGTGTGTGCTGGCAATACGGTCAGTGTCATTCAGGTGCGCACATACGCCAGCGGCAACGGCTTCCTGTCCGATATACAAATGTACGCCACCCGGTAATTTTCCCGCATGAAAATCATCGCGCAGCCGCTCTTCAGTACGCCGGATCAGGACCATCGTCCTGTACATATCCACCAGTTGTTGCGGTGAAGGCTTGTTTTTTTCTGTTGCCACTGTATTTTTTATCGATAAATCCGGTAAATCATCCTGCAAGACCAGAGTGAAATCCGGATATCGTCAGGATCCGGACAGGAGGTTCAAATTTGTACAACAAACGGTTATTGTATGTCAATGAATTGTTCAATCTTTTATCGCTATACGTATGAATATCTCGGTATCTCAACAGCGCTCGTTACTGCCAGATACACATAATTGTTGTACAATTTTCAGCTGTGTAAATTCGTTCACAAGTATATGACCGCCACATAAAAAGATGAAAAACACACTTGGCATTGTCAATTTTCGGGGGATAACCCGATTATTTCAACTGCAGAACTCGCAAAAAGCGCTGTATGTCTGGATATTCATCCTCTGTGGCGCCATAGCCTGCTCTTCAAACCAGGGAGACGATCAGTTCAATGATACAGACAAACCAGGCGCAAGCACTGCTATCCCGAAAGATAACACTTCAGCCGGACAAACAAACTTTTTAATTATCCTGGCAGATGACCTGGGCTATTCAGATATCGGCGTGATGGGTAGCGAGATACGCACGCCCAATATCGACAAGCTGGCGGCCCGGGGAATGCTGTTGACGCATTTCCGGGTACACATGATGTGCTCACCGACGCGCGCTATGTTGCTGACGGGCGCGGATAACCATATCGCCGGCTACGGCACCATGGCAGGGGAATTCACGCCGGCGATCCGCGGTCAACCGGGTTATGAAACCTACCTGACCGACCGGGTGACGACTATTGCAAACGTTCTCCGCGATGGCGGCTACCACACTTACATAGCGGGCAAGTGGGATATGGGCGGACACGGCAATCCGGCCCTCTGGCCCGACAAGCGGGGTTTCGAGGAGTCGTTCGTCCTGGTGGAAGGCAGCGGTTCCCATTACGACAACTCTCCCTCCCTGCTCGAATTGAGCTCGGTGACCTACGTTGAAAACGGCCGGGAGATAGCGCTGCCCGACGATTTTTACTCTTCCAGAAATTACGCGGACAAGATCATCGAATATATCGACAAGCACAGGCCAGATGGCAAACCTTTTTTCGCCTACCTGCCGTTTACCGCGCCGCACTATCCGCTGCACGCGCCAGACGAATTCATCGAGCGCTATGCCGGGGTATACCAGCAGGGTTACGCGGCAGTCCGCGCCAGGCGCATTGAGCGGATGCGGGAAGCAGGATTAATAAACGAACAACAGGTAGCAGCCGATCACCACCCGGTCTGGCCGGAGTGGGATGACCTGAGTGATCCCATGCGGCGCATGGAAGTACGGCGTATGCAGGTTTACGCAGCAATGGTGGAGGCTATGGACTTTCATATCGGCCGGGTGCTCGATTACCTGGAGCAAGCACAACTGGCGAATGACACGCTGGTAATCTTCCTGTCCGATAACGGCGCGGAGGGTGGCAATCCGCTCGATTTTTACGGTCAGCCCGGTTTCGACTGGGCTGAGAGCAATTTCGACGTCAGCCTGGAAAACCTGGGGCGGCCCGACTCCTACGCCTGGCTGGGGCCCGGATGGGCGCACGTCAGCAGCACGCCGTTGCGTTATTTCAAGGGATTCCCGGTGGATGGCGGGGTGCGCACCCCGGCTATCTTTGCCTTTCCGGGCCGAATCAAGGCGGGGGTGGTGTCATCCAGCCGGGCGAACGTGCTGGATTTGCCCCTGACCCTGCTCGATTATGCCGGTGTTGACCATCCGGAGATTGCCGACAACGGCGAGCCCATGCCCCCCCTGACAGGCAAGTCGATGCGCTCCTTTTTAAGTGGAACGACCGGGCACATCCACCCGCCAGAGGATTATTTTGCCTACGTCATCAT
>JAAXHV010000357.1:4521-6684 GCA_012270695.1 Gammaproteobacteria bacterium
TGGTCGTTGTTCAACCTGGCCGACGACCCTGCAGAGAGAATTGACCTGGCTGACAGTCGTCCTGAAATAGTGGCTGAACTCCAGGCTGTATGGGAAGAATATGTTGCCGAGAACGGCGTCATTCCGCTAGAGACGTATAACACAGGTTGGACCAACAGGTTTTCCCATTATCAATGGCTCCCACCGGAGTTGAGGTCGCAACCGTCCGCTAACTTGACTGAGTAACAGGTGACAAACATGAAAGGCAAAATAGCTTTTGAAGAACATATAGCAGTTGAAGAAACAGTAGGTCACGCCAAGGCGTTTGCCGGCGAATCAGGCAGGTGGGATGAGTTTACCCTGGAGCTTCTCGACGTGGAAGAGAAACGCCTCGCGGCAATGGATAAGACCGGTATCGAACTGGCGCTGCTATCGCTGAATGCTCCGGGCTTGCAGGCGGTTCTCAATACGGAGGAAGCCGTCGAGGTTGCCAGAAAAGCCAATAACAAAATCGCTCGGGCAGTGACACAGTATCCGGACCGGTATGCCGGTCTGGCTGCGCTGCCCATGCAAGACCCCAATGCGGCGTCGGCAGAGCTGGAACGCTGTATCAATGAATTGGGCTTTAAAGGCGCATTGGTGAACGGTTTCACCCAGAAGGACGAACCGGACTCGGCAGTCTATTATGATATTCAGGAATACCGTGACTTCTGGGCGACGGTATCTGACCTGGACGTGCCGTTTTACCTGCACCCGCGTATGCAGATACCGGCACAGGCGAGGAACTATGAAGGACACCCCTGGCTGATGAGCGCGCCTTGGGGTTTCGCGGTTGAAACCTCGATTCACGCGTTACGCCTGTGCGGTTCCGGTGTCTTTGATGATTTCCCCAACCTGAGGATCATCCTGGGTCACCTGGGGGAAAATATTCCCTTCGCATTGTGGCGCATCGATGCGCGTATGCGTTTTTCACCCCGCGGTTACCGCGGCAAACGTCCTCTCGGCGAATACTTTCTGGAACATTTCCATATTACGACCAGCGGCAACTTCAACGATCCGGCTTTCAGGTGTACCCTGGATGTAGTAGGTAAAGACAGGGTTTACTTCTCTGCCGATTATCCGTTTGAACGCATGGAGGATGCCGCCGACTGGTATGATGCAACCAGCGTAATCACTGAGGAAGAGCGACTGCAAATCGGCCGGAGCAATGCTATCGAACTGTTCAAACTTGATTTGGATTGAACGACGGCTTCACATTTGACCTTCGGTTTGCCGGGCATAGACAACCCTGCCGTTGAGCATGATTGATTTCTTGCATGAACACATGTCAATACATATATTGATCATAGCTTTGTTGAATTTTGAACATAAGGGCATTTTCCACATGTTCCTAACACCGGGAGTCACACATGCAAGTTTTTTCTTCCTTAAAACAATCCAGACGTAAAAAATCGTTGCCAATCTTCGACTATCCTTTTTTTTATATGTGGCACATTGTTCTACAAAGTCAGACAAAAATCGAAGAAGCTATAAAACCTCTCGGGCTGACACCGATTGAGTGGCGAATTATCTATACGCTTTACGACTTTGAGGACATGTCAATTCGAGAGCTGTCAGGTTTCATCCTGATTGAAGCATCTGTTCTCAGTCGCATGCTGCAAAAACTGGAAGAACGAAAAATAGTCGTCAAAAAGAAAAGAAATAAAGACCAACGCTATGTGATCGTTCAATTGTCCCCAAAGGGGCTGAAGATTTACGATGAGGTTATTCCAATAGTTATCAGACAATTAAATATAGCTCAAGCAAATATTCCTGAAACAGATTTACTGCATCAATTAAATACGCTTAAGACCATGATGGGGAATGTGTATCGCTCTCCTTTTGCGTTTGGTGTCGATGTAGATAAATCCATGGAAGTAATATAAACAGGACACCGGTCGCATAGGTTAAGACAAATAAACAAAGCTATTGGAAAGCGGACCTCCGGAACATGCAGCCAGTAATACAATACCAATTTGTAACACAAGATTTGATTCAAACCATGCGGCGATGAGAAAAGCCATTGCCGGCATTAGTATCATCTGACCGGTAATCCCTGTCATTACCGCTTTTGGGTAAATAAAAATTCGCTTGAAATCTGAAAAGTGTGAAAATCAATAGTAAAATAGAATTAATACCACTCAC
>JAAXHV010000358.1:0-1967 GCA_012270695.1 Gammaproteobacteria bacterium
ACCACGGGAAGACAGTGTTCATCACCGTCGTCTAAAAGCACGAATCTCGGCTTTCCCTGGTAAGTCATCGCTTGCAAACCGTCGCGCAGAAATTTGGCATTGCTCATCATATTGTCATTGCATTGACGGTAGCCCGCCATGCCATAGTTGAGCAGCTTATAGTATTGCGAATAAACGCCGCTGGCTGGCCTTGAGAAGTTCAGCGTGTAGGAATCCGCCCTGCCGCCAAGATAGGCTATTGATACGGCAACATGCTCGCTCAAGTCTTGGCGTTGACGCCATACGACCCATCCCGCGCCGCAACAGGACTGACCGTATTTATGTCCACTGGCAGAAATCGACAGCACGTTATTCAGGCGAAAGTCCCATGCGGGAAGACGATCCTGAAAAGGTGCTATGAACCCTCCGGAGGCAGCATCCACATGAATGCCAACCTGGTAACCTTTTGCCGCATTAACCTCTTCAACGACTTCGTTTACATCCCAGACAGGGTCGTACTGTCCTCCATAGTGGTTTCCCATGATGCAGACAACACCAATTGTGTGTTCATCAATCGCCGCCCGAACCTGTTCCGGGTCCAGTTTGAAATCGTTTACCGATGGTTGCAGCAGTCTCGGTTCAATATCCATATATTTGAACAACTTTTCCCATGCCGCCTGAAAACAGGTGGAGATGATCAGGTTGGGACAGATACTTCTGACTTGATCGCTCTTGAGTTTGTTGCGTCTCGCATACCAGTTGCGCCAACGGAACTTAAGCGCCAATCCGGCAAGCAGACAGGCTTCCGTAGAACCGACTGTACCTGCCCCCGGGAACACTCCGTAGTCGTCAAAATCCTCGGGTTCAGGGCAATTCCACAGGTGGGCAATCATATTGACGACGGTATCGTGCAGCTTGTAGGACTGGGGATAAACCGTCTGGTCCGCCAGGTTCACACGCAGGCCCATCAGCGCGACATCCTCTTCCTCCTCTTCGAAACTGACGTTCACGTAGGAGGAGGTATTGAGCCTGTGGTCGAAATCGAGAGTATGCGCATTCTGGATGATTAATTTTACCGCTCCACGGTCCAGCCCTTCCTGGGGAATACGGCGCAGGTTGAACCAGTTATGCTGCGCGGCATCCGAATGATAGTAGCCAGTACCACTGGCCAGCATCAGTTGTCCGAGTTTTGTGCGTAGCTGATCAATTTCCTGCTGCAGGCGGGCCGTTTCATCCGGCATATCACATTCCTCTCTCAACATACAGTGTTATCAGAGTTCGCCATTTCAGCACACATGAGCCAGCGCTGCAATGTCTTTGCTGAAACCTGTCGCTCCGGGAGTTCAGGCAGGCAACAGACACATATTTACAATACTATGTATAAATGATATGTTGATATATCATTCAATCATCTTGATCTAGATTATTAGGGGGCTGGCTGTGAATCATATCTATAATTCATTAAAGGTAGCGTTGTTGTCTGGCGTATTTTTCGCAATTGTTTTTTCACCGCTTGCCTGGTCACAAGGCATCGAAGAGGTGGTGGTAACCGCCACGCGCAGGGCTGAGAATATCCAGAATATTCCTGTTGCCGTTTCTGCATTTACGGATGAAGACCTGTCCAACCTCGGGATTACTGAGACCCTGGATATTGCCCAGGTGGTGCCGAACTTTGTTGCGCATAACAACACCGGTTTGGGCACTGCCAACCTGTATTCGCTGCGTGGCTTGAATAATACCGAATCCATTGCCACGTTCGACCCGCCGGTGGGCACTTACGTCGATGATTTTTTCATCCAGCGCCAGAATGCCAATAACTATGCGCTGTTCGATATTGACAGGATCGAGGTATTAAGAGGGCCCCAGGGCACTTTATTCGGCAGGAACACAACCGGCGGCGCAGTGCGCATTATATTGAAAGAGCCCGCCGAAGAGTTTGGCGGGTTTGCGGAAGTCGGCGGTGGGCGTTTCGATAAAGTCAGCGCAAG
>JAAXHV010000358.1:1995-9554 GCA_012270695.1 Gammaproteobacteria bacterium
TGGGAGCCCACCGAGCAGGCGTCATGGAATGCTTCTCTTGCGTACATTGAAAACGAACATGCAAACATGTTCAATTACGAGGACGACGATGATCGGTTTACCCGAACCGGCCTGGTAACCGACGGCGCTCCCTATGCGGGCCTGCTGACCGGGGATAAGCAGAACTTCGGCTTGGGCAATGAAACCAGATCACTTCATTTTACCTCTGATCTTGAATGGGAAACCGCAATCGGCACAGTCAATATACTGACCAGCTACCTGACCCTGGAACAAGATTTCCTGCTGGACTTTTTTGAAGGTCCGTTTGCAACCGGTGGGTTTACCATTGCCAATGAAGGCGAGCATGACCAGTTCTCACAAGAGGCGAAACTGACCGGCTCGATAGGCGATCAACTGGATTACATTGCCGGCGTTTTCTATTTCAATGAAGATAACAAAACCGATCTCGCGCAAATCTTCAATTTAGGCGCTATCGGTTTATTCCTGCCCACGGGTTTTCCTTTGTTTCAATATGACCGGACCATGGATAACGGGGTGGATTCATGGGCTGTCTACGCCCAGGTTGACTGGCATTTTACCGAGCAGTTGACGTTGACCGCGGGGATACGTTACACCGATGAAGAGAAAGATTTCGGTATCACCGACAACGGCAACCCGCGGGCCGGGAATGTTTTTAACAGTCGTGACATCGAGGCGTTGGGCATCCCGCTGGAACAGGACGAGTCCATCGTCACTCCCCGATTTGCTTTGGAGTATGAAGCTACCGACAATTTCATGATTTATGGCTCCGCTACCCGTGGCTTCAAGTCCGGAGGCTGGAATGCCCGAGGCACGGCGCCAGGCACACTTTCACCCTTCTCTGCGGAAAAGATCTGGAACTACGAGGGCGGTATCCGCTCCGAGTGGTTCGGCAACAGGTTGCGGGTCAACTTGACGGGATTCTACTCCGATATCACGGACTTCCAGCTACCTTCCGCCTATACCGACCCCGCCAGTGGCGCAATTGTGTTTATCACCCAGAACTTTGCAGACATGGAAATCTATGGTTTTGAGGCGGAACTGCTTGCCAACCCGGTTGATAATCTGACCTTGTTCGCCAACATCGGCATCATGGAATCGGAATATAAGAGCCTGGACCCATCCATTGTCGCGCAACGGCAGAATTGTCAGCAAAACGGCCTGCAATGCGCTCAGGGTATCGTTAATCCGACCGGTAACATCGCGCCCCCCGTCCGGGCGCCTGAACACCAGTTATCGATAGGCGGCTGGTACGAGATTCCCATCACCGATACCATCAACCTGGTCCCGCAGATCAACGTCATTGATTACGGCGACCACAATATCAGCACCAGCGGTCAGGATGTGGCGTTGCTGGACGGTTATACCATCATTAATGGCGGCGTCAGCCTTGAACATACCACCTGGGATTGGACTTTGACGGCATCCTGTCAGAACTGCACTGATAGAGATCAATACGTGTCCTACCTGGCAGGGTTTCTTTACTTACAAGACCCAGCCACCTGGTCGGTCACGTTAAGCAAGCGATTTTGAAGGCAAGGAAGCCTTGCAGAGCCAGATCGTTCAACATGCTTACAGGATGCCGGTTACTGCGTAGTCTTGTTACAACACTCTCCACCAGGGTGCAGCGAGCATATACGGCGTCAAATCCGGGACACCCACAAATTCAGGCCACTCATAGCTTGTGCCATACGAGATTTTGTATAATATGATTTGATGAAACTATTAAAGTTCGCAGGAAGCGCGCTGGCTGATATCCGGAATTTTCCGTTAGAAGCCAGGCGGGAGGCAGGTTATCAACTCAGCCAAGTGCAATTCGGGTTTGAACCGTCTGATTGGAAACCAATGGGCAGTATCAGTCCTGGTGTTCGGGAAATCCGTATTCATAAGAAAGGGGAATTTCGTGTGGTATATATCACCAAGTTTCATGAAGCTGTGTATGTGTTACATGCATTTCAGAAGAAGGCCAAGAAAATCTCGAAAAAGGATATGGAATTGATCAAGGCTCGGTTAAAAATAATCTCAGAGGTGCGATTATGAGCAAAAAAAACAGTCAACTTATTGATTCCTCTGGCAACGTGTTTACTGATTTGGGCTTTGAACGATTTGAGGCCGAAAATTTGTTGGTGCGTTCCAGGTTAATGGCAGCGATAAAAGCCTATATTGAATCTGAAGGAATTACGCAAAGCGAGGCGGCTGAACGTTTCAATGTGGCCCAACCCCGCATCAGTGAAATTTACCAGGGTAAAATTGAATTATTTTCAGCAGATAAGCTGATAAACATGTTGGCCCGGGTAGGGCGGCATGTAGAAATTTCCGTGCATAAGGCCGCCTGATCTCATCAGGCATTTTTGAAAAACTGATGGAGTGAACGTGACCTTTACTCAATAAATGGAAAATTTAATGGCAGAAGAAGTGTTTACCATTATCGGAACAGATGTCGAAGGACGACAGTGTCTAGTTCTGTGGCGCTACCTGGAAGGAACAGACAACTCTACATTGGTTTGCTCGTAACTGGGAGAGCTTCGGCAAACCGGACATTGATATACGTCAGCGGAGACCATACCCTGAATGCGATGAAATGGCCAAGGGATAGTTGGATAACCACAATTATTGAACCCATCTTTCGCGAATTGATGTCCAAGAGAGAAGAGTGATGAGTTATAGACACCCTGAAGCTGCTGAACATTTGATGTTTTCACAACGCTATGGTTATGAGTCTTTGCCACAACCGATGAAGATGAAAGAACTATCGCCTGATTTACGACGTGAAATCTGGAATATAGTTCGAGACAATCTCTTGAAAAACAGAAAGTTTGGTGCTGCGAGTTATTATTTTCCTCAGGACTTTACGAGAGTTATTGAACGGATTTTAGGTAGCCTTCTCAAGAAACCTGAGGATGAAATTCCAACTGGTTATGACGAGGTATTAAGTCTTTTTAAGAAAATTATCTTTCAGGACAGATTCGACCGGCTATTAAGTTTGATCGAATTAATTGTTAACAACGACTCTTGGCATTCGGAATTCCACCAGAAGATCGCTGAGTTATTTGATTTTCATGCCGCAGCATATTGGTTGGAAATTTCTCAGTTGCCATATCATTTTTTTCCACGCAGCAGTATGGAACAAGGAAAAGCTGTACAGCATGCATTAAAAACAATTGATGAAGGAAATATGCCAGGCGCTTCCGTCCATTTGCGCAAAGCGACTGAGCACATTAATACACAACAATATGCAAGTTCGATTTCGAACAGCATTCTTGCCGTCGAATCAGTTGCACGCACTATTGATCCTACAGCGGAAAAAACACTCGCTCCAGCACTCAAGTCTCTTGAAAAGGCCGGAATGATCAATCATCCGGCTCTGAAAGCTACATTCTTAAAACTCTATGGCTATACAAACGATGAACAGGGTATCCGGCACGCGCTTTTGGATAAGGACTCAGCTGAAGTCGGGTTAGATGAAGCCATGTTCATGTTCGGAGCCTGCACATCTTTTGCTGCGTATCTTGTAAATAAACACCAGCAAATGAAGCAGCAACATGACGGCAATTAATGCTCCCTATCCAATGCCGTCTCCTTTACACCTCTCGGAGATACGCATTGGCCGCTGCCATATCCGTGATGCCTGCCAGGGCCAGTTCCTTGAGCAAATCCGGGATGGGTAAATCCGGGACACCAATAACAACAACTGCAAATCTAGGGAGTAAATCCAAGACGCTTATAACAAAGCTATCCCTGGCCAGGCTTCATCTGTCGCCTCTCTGGAGGAGTAACAGAGCTGTCATTCCGCTAAGCGTCATCCACTATCCCTTTGGTCGAGGGGTTGTTATGTGGTTGTTAATATGGAGGGGCTTCAGGATTAGTCTCAGCAGCTCGGTTATAGTACTCTCCACCAGGGTGCAGCGAGTATATCCGGCGCTATCCATTCCAGTATATCGCCGGCGTGCAATAAGAGGCCTGCCCTGGAATTTTTGCCATACTCGGTTCGAAAGGTACGCAGGTTACGCGCATCACGAAGGCGTGGATGTGTGGTGGCCTTGACTTCAATGGGCAACAGGCGACCTCCCGTTTCAATCACGAAGTCCACCTCCTCGCCGATTGCCGTGCGCCAGTAGAAGATCCCGGTGTCGTGGAACCGCGTATCCCGCCAGGTCAACAAGTCATGTAGTACCATACATTCCAGGTGTGCGCCGCTTGGTTCCTTTTCCTGCGTCAAGTGTAGCGCCACACCGGTATCGCTCCAGTAGACCTTGGGCGACTTGATCAAGCGCTTGGTGCGGTTGACTGCGTAAGCAGGAAGACGCACCAGCAGGTAAGATGTTTCCAACAAATTAAGGTAACGATGCACTGTTGGCTGGGGCAATGCCACATCACGACCAAGCTCTGCCTGGTTAACAAGCTGACCGATGCGCAGACAGGTTGCCTGCATCAGGCGACGAAAATCGGGTAACGCCGAAATGGAAGATATGGCTTGCAAGTCACGCTCCAGGTAGGTACGCACATAGCCATCGAACCAGACTGCCCGGTCTTGGGCAGATTCCAGATGGAGTGCCGGTAGCGGGAAGCCGCCCCGACTCACCAGCATTCGCCAGTCCTCCTGCAGGTTCGGACCGGCAGCCACAAGGTCAAGCCAATCCTCGTCTCGTTCGTCCAACAATTCCTCCCAGATTCCCCCACGCCCAAGCCCTTGCTGTTCTCGCCGGGTCATGGGCCAAAGGTTCAAGTAGCTGGCCCTGCCAGCGAGTGATTCAGAGACTTTGCGCATAAGAAGCAGGTTAGCAGAGCCGGTCAGCAGGAACCTGCCTGGTTGGCGTTGCCGGTCTATCGCGCGTTTCACGGCATGTAACAGGTTCGGTTCACGCTGCACTTCGTCAAGGGTTACCGGTTGGCTACCACCCAGCAATGCATCGGGATCGCGCCGGGCCAGGTCCAACACGTCAAGGTCATCCAGGGAGAAAAACTGGCGATTCCCAGGGGTAAGTTCTTGAACCAGCGTGCTTTTTCCCGTCTGTCGAGCGCCCATGACCACCACTGCCGGCATAACGCGGAGGCGGGCTTCAAGACTGGCGGCGGCCAGGCGAGGGAGTGTGCTTTCTTTCACGTCAATAATGATAGTCATTCACAATGTGAATGATAACGCAAAAGAATCACAAATGCCAGGATAAGCTCAGCTTCTGCTCGTAAAGGTCGGGCAAACGCTTATGCAACTTTTTTCAGGTAGTTTATCTGGCAGCCAACCAATAACAGGTAGGAGAGTACTGAAAGGGCTATAGAGATCACTACGGGCAGATACAGACTCAGGATATTGCCGTTATAAACCAGCGAAGCTATGACGGCCGCCAGCGCGCCAATTGCCATAGACATGCTGTTGGATATCCCTGCTGCTGTTCCGGCCTTGTCCGGGTGATGCGCGATCGCCCCGGCCATGGACGGCGGATTGACCAGCGCGGTAAATGCGAACAGTAACAGGAAAGGGGAGACGATGGTGAAAACGCTGACTGGAAAAGACCAGAGTGTGAGCAGAATAAGCCCTGCGCTGGAGAAAGTTCCACATAGACCGAGCCGTAAGGTACGTTCGGAGCCGTGCAGCCGAATGATCATGCTGCCAATCAATGAGCCACAAATATAAGCGAAAGCCATGCTACCGATATAGACGCCGAACAGGGTTGGACCCGTGAACAAGTGATCGGCGAAATACAGTGGGGCGCTGGTCAGAAAAGTAAAAAAAGCGGCATTGACAAATCCGTATATCAGGGTGTAACCCCAGAACAACCTGGACTTGATGAGATTGTTGAAGTCAGCCCTCATTTTTTCGAAGGCATTTTCTGCTGTTTTTCCCTGTTGTCTTGTTTCCGGCAGCATCGACAGCAGCCGGATGAGAACAACAAAGGCCAGACCGGTCATAGCATAAAAACTCATGCGCCATCCGGAAGTTTCAATCAGGTAACCGGATAAGGCCGGCGCGAGCATCGTTGCCACTCCCATGCCGCCAGCCAGGTAAGCGGTGTAACGGGCAGAATCATCAATATTGAACGTGTCGCGGAACATCGCGCGAGTCACGACGGTAGCTGTGGCTATGCCTGTGGCCTGGACCAGCCGGAAAACAGCAAACCACAGCATTGTGCCGCTCAAGGCACAGGCCAGGCTTGCCAGGGTAAATACAGCAAAACCCCACAACAATATCGGGCGCCGGCCATAACGGTCTGCCAATACGCCATGTATGGGTTGCGCCAGGGCCAGCCCCAGCAGGTAGATCGAAATAGCGAACTGCACCGTAGACAGGGGCAGGTTAAACTCCGCACCGATGGCAGGCAGCGCCGGCACACATGCAGTCATGGCCAGGGGGGAGAATGCGCTGGCCAGGACCAGCAACGTGACAGGCAGTTGTTGTTTTTGCGTTGGATTCATACTAAGCCGGCACGAGGTGCGGTTTAATCCAGCCCGGATTGATGCGATGATAGCGCCGGATTTTTGATGTGCACCCTCCCTGGCGCACCCCCTGCGGGCGTCCTTCGAACGTCCAACTCTGCTCCAGGCAGAGTTGTGCCGCCAGCGGTGTCTGCGGCTGAAACTCAAGCCAGGCTTTTTTTACTTTTCCAGCCCGTCAATATATTTCTTGAAGTATGTCCAACTGGTTTCGTTCGGGCGGTTGTCGTCACCGGGTGGCGGGCTCGTATACTCAGGGTAGTTAGCCCTGATTTCATCCTTGAGCAGTGCCGGCAGATCATCCCAACTGTCCAGCTTCTTGCCTACGGCGTTAAAATACATCAACCCACTGCGGCCTCCCATCTTCATCCACGGCAACCAGGGAGCGATGCGCACCCAGGCGACATTGATATCAGCGGTATTTTTCGACTGGTCGGCGATATCGTGTATGTTACCGGTAAAGTCGAAGATTTCAGTTGCATGGTAAGTGTTGCCCACGTAGGGCTGGTAATCTCCTCCCAGGACATTGGTATAAAACAGCGGCACTTCAAACGTCAGAAAAGCGACGTCGTCGATGACCAGGGGCGCAAATTTGCGTTCTTTCCCATCCCGGTCCAAAGCAAATCGTGGTCGTCCGTTCACAGGGTCATTGGCAACATGCAGGACTTTGACCTTTTCGCCTGTCCAGGGGTTATCCCAGTCACGGAGTATCTCACCGGTTTTCGGGTCCTGGTAAAGCATGATTTCCCTGGACACCATGCGATAGCCCTCGCCTTTTTCCGCATCGTTAAGAGTTATGCATTGTCTGACGTTCATTCCTGCTACCCGGAACAACAGTTTGTCCCGTTCACCCGGCACGCGTGCATAAGCACGTCCTTGCCACGTGTAAGTGACCGGCTCATTATCCTTGAGTGAGCAGTGGATTTTGCGTTGTGCCTGTATGTAGCCTTTGCCCGTGGTGAAATCGATTTGCGCGGCCGAGTGCATCGAAAACAGGAGCAGAAAAGCGCAGATTAGCGCGGGAATGGGGTCAGGTCGCACATTGCACATACAGATGTCTGTCATAGCTTCATACTCATTTTCTTTATATGTGCAATGTGCGACCTGACCCC
>JAAXHV010000359.1 GCA_012270695.1 Gammaproteobacteria bacterium
CTGGTGCGCATCACCGTGAATAACGAAGATGCGGCGCGGCAGGTCATGCGCATCCGGGAAAGGCTGGATGTACTGGGTTGCAACGTGCCCTTGATCGGTGATTTTCACTATAACGGCCACCTGTTGCTGACGAAATACCCCGATTGTGCCGAGGCGCTCGCCAAGTACCGCATCAATCCGGGTAACGTGGGCTTCGGCAGGAAGCGGGACAGCCAGTTCGCAATCCTGATAGAAAAGGCTATCGAGTATGACAAGCCGATACGGATTGGCGTGAACTGGGGCAGCCTGGACCAGGAACTTGCCACTCACATGATGGACGAGAACGCGAAACAGGCGGAACCCCAGGACGCCGACAGTGTCATGCAGGAAGCCCTGATCGTCTCTGCCCTGAACAGCGCGCAGAAGGCCGAAGAAATCGGACTGCCCCGCAACAGGATCATCCTGTCATGCAAGGTCAGCGGGGTGCAGAAGCTGATTTCGGTTTACCGGGACCTGGCCGGGCGTTGTGGTTACGCCCTGCACCTCGGCCTGACGGAGGCCGGGATGGGATCCAAGGGGATTGTCGCTTCGACCGCGGCCCTGGGCGTCCTGTTACAGGAGGGCATAGGCGATACGATCCGCATTTCCCTGACCCCCGAGCCGGGCGGCGACCGCACTACCGAGGTGATCGTGGCGCAGGAAATCCTGCAGACCATGGGCCTGCGTTCATTCACCCCGCTGGTCACTGCCTGTCCCGGCTGCGGCCGCACCACCAGCACCGTGTTCCAGGAACTCGCGGACAATATCCAGGCTTACATCAGGACGCAGATGCCTGTCTGGCGCGAGAAATACCCTGGCGTGGAGGAACTGAACCTGGCGGTGATGGGTTGCGTTGTGAACGGACCGGGAGAGAGCAAGCATGCGGACATCGGTATCAGCCTGCCGGGCACCGGTGAAGCGCCTTCCGCTCCGGTCTTTGTTGACGGGAAAAAGACTGTCACCCTGCGCGGCGATAATATCGCGGCCGAGTTTCAGCGCATTGTGGATGACTACATAGAAAACCGTTTCAGCCGGTAATGTACAACCACAAAAGCCTCACCCGCCCCCCGGACGGGTGAGGCCACACATCTTGCAGACTTGATATAAGTCTTAACCGGACTTTTCGAGATTTCGACGAATATCCGGCCGGCCGGGTATCAGGCTTTCAGGTGACTTATAGATCTCTGAACGAAAACACTGACGACACCGGCTAACAGCGCCGAGGCTGCCTGGTCGAGGATGGCGTCAAGGTGTCCGCCTATCGCGGGAATAAGCGCCAACGCGCCATTTCCGTCTCCTGATCCCCCCGCGTCTGGCATCGTCGCTGCAGCAGCGACGGCGAGAGTGACTAACAGGTAAGTGCCCGGATCGTCAGCATCGACCGCCGTCCAGCCATAAATCAGGCCAAGAATGACGAGAGCCAGAGGCAGCAGGTCCATCGGTACGGCGCCAGGGGCCAAGCCCTCGATGATCGCTGCAAGTAAGATTAATCCAACGACGATTCTAGTCATGTTTTTTCCCTCCTAACGGTTATTATCGGGACAACACAGCAACATCACAAAAGCCTCACCCGCCCCCCAGGACGGGTGAGGCAAATGTATCAAGCAGACTGAATATAAGAATTAACCGGACTTATCGATCTGCCAACGAATATCCGGATTGCCGGGTATCAGCCTTTCAACCGATTCACAGACCTCGCCACCAGGATACTGACGACACCGGCATACAGCGCTGTGACAACCTGGTCGACTATACCGTCAAGGTATCCGCCTACTGCCGGGATAAGATTCAACACGCCGCCATCTGGCGCCCCCGCTGCGATACCGGCAGCGATAGTTACAGCCAGGTAGGTGGTGGGATCTTCAGCATCAATCGCAGTCCAGCCATAGACCAGGCCAAGGATCACGAGAGCCAGTGGAAGCAGGTCTGACGGAACAGCGCCGGGGGCCAGACCCTCGATGATCGCTGCCAGCAAGATTAGTCCAACGACGATTCTAGTCATACTTTTTCCCTCCTACAGTTATTATTACGTACGTGAAGGGCTGCCGTCGAGTGGCCCACGCTGGTCCTTTACATGGATTCTACGGCAAGCCACCTGTGAACTATAGCATATAAAAAACGTAAAGGATCAAAAAAAGGTTATCGGTGCGATTTTTTTTGCGCTGGTTTGCGGCGCGACAGGAACTGACGGGAGATGGTTGTTTTTATCAAACAGGGTGCGAAAAAGTGACAGAGAATCATGTACAATTCCACCCCTGCAAACTATAACAATTCCGGAGAGAAGCAGCATGTCTGAAGTCAAAACCTATCCGGCGCCCGCAGCGTTGGCATCGTCCGCACATATCGACGCAGCGCAGTATGCCGCCATGTACGACCGTTCCGTCAACGAGCCGGACGCGTTCTGGGCCGAGCAGGCGGAACATTTCGTCACCTGGTTCCAGAAATGGGACAAGGTCCAGGACTGGGACTATGACAGGGTGGACATCAAGTGGTTCACCGGGGCGAAACTGAACGTATCGTATAACTGCCTGGACCG
>JAAXHV010000360.1 GCA_012270695.1 Gammaproteobacteria bacterium
GCAATGTGCGACCTGACCCCACTCACTCATTTTTACGGCAAGCGTCACGCGCTCGATGAGAGAATAACCGGTAAATGACGAACAAATCCGAGATCCTCCGGCTCAGATCATTCATCTCCCGGCATATCATCGGCCAGCAGAAGCTGGTGGACAGGTTGCTCCTGGCATTACTGGCTGACGGACATTTACTGGTAGAGGGGGCGCCGGGCCTGGCCAAGACCCGGGCCATCAAGGTTCTGGGGGACGGTATCGAAGCCGATTTTCACCGGGTTCAATTCACGCCTGACCTGCTGCCGGCCGACTTGACCGGTACCGAGATCTACCGTCCCCAGGATGGCACCTTCCATTTCCAGCGCGGGCCGCTGTTTCATAATCTGATCCTGGCCGATGAGGTGAACCGGGCGCCGGCCAAAGTCCAGTCGGCGTTGCTGGAAGCGATGGCCGAGAGACAGATCACCGTAGGCAGGGAAACCTATCCATTGCCGCAATTGTACCTGGTCATGGCAACGCAGAATCCCATCGAACAGGAAGGCACCTACCCGTTGCCTGAGGCGCAGCTCGACCGGTTTCTGTTGCATGTCGAGATCACTTACCCGGAAGCGGAAGAAGAACAGGCAATCCTGGAATTGGCCAGGCAGGAAGCCTGGCAAGGCTATGAACAGACGGAAATGTCACCGGTGACGCAGGAGACGATTTTTGCAGCCCGTAACGAAGCGCTGGATACCTACCTGGCCGAAAACCTGGAGCAATACCTGATCCAACTGGTACTGGCGACCCGCAGCCCGGGCGCTTACGGAGACGACTTGGCCCAGTGGCTGCAGTACGGGGCCAGCCCGCGCGCGACCATCGCCCTGGACCGTTGTGCCCGCGTCCATGCCTGGCTGAACGGCAGGGATTTTGTCGGGCCGGAGGACGTGCAGGCAGTGGTCTATGATGTACTCCGCCACCGCCTGATATTGAACTATGAGGCGGAGGCCGAAGGGGTCACGGCTGAGCACGTGGTCTCCGAGCTGATCAACCGTATCGCCGTGCCGTGATTGCTGAGGGCAGAGGACGGAGTGCGGAAGACAGGTAACAGGCAGCAAGGAACAGGTGGGGGTGGGTCGTCATTCCAGCCCGCATCATTTCAGCGCTGGTTCGGTGAGCTAAGCGGCTAGACGTGTCTGCCGATATTTATGATCCGGTGCGGGTGTCCGTGCCGACCCTGGTCGGGTTGAACCGGTCTGCGGCCTCGATTCGCCTGGGCCGCGGCAGGATACTCTCCAGGCAAAGCGGCGACTACCAGTCTCCTTTCCGGGGGCGTGGCATGGAGTTTGACGAATCGAGGTTATATCAGCCGGGGGATGATATCCGTAATATAGATTGGCGGGTGACGGCAAGAACCGGCAAGACCCACACGAAACTGTTTCGGGAAGAGCGCGAGCGCCCGGTATTTGTCTGGTTGGATTTACGCCGGGCCATGCATTTCGCAACCCGTGGCAGGTACAAATCGGTTCTGGCTGCGGAACTGTCCGCACTGGTTGCCTGGAGCGCCCTGCAGAACGGCGACCGGGTAGGCGGCGTGATCTTTTCCGACAAGGAACATCATGAATTAAAACCTCAGCGTGGGAAAACTGCAGTATTACGCCTGATCAACAGGATAGCCAACGACGTCTCCTGGACACATGACGCGCCTCCCGCAAGCAGTAATGAGTCGCTGGAACACGCCTTGCAGCGATTGCGGCGCGTTGCTCGGCCGGGCAGCCTGATTTTTTTAATCAGTGACTTCCGCAGCCTGGATGCCCAGGCGCAGGTACCGCTGACCAGGCTGTGCCAGCATAATGAGGTCGTTATGTTGTTTGTGTACGATCAGCTTGAACAGGCGTTACCGCCGCCCGGCCGTTACAAGATGAGTGACGGCAATCAGGAGTTCCAGGTGGATAGCTCAGATAATCACCTGGTCAGGCAATACCGGCAGCAGTTTCAGGCGCGCCTGGATCGGTTACAGCAGCTTTCCAGGTTAAACCGGATTATTTTAGTCCCGTGCAGGACCGATGCTGAACCCCTCTCGGTGTTGCTTGATGGGTTAAAGTCAGCGGGGCGGTTCTCTGCGTTCAAAGCATCGATTCCATGAAGGCATCACCGTTGATTTCGGATCCGGCGTCACTGCCTCTCCGGGAAATTCACCTCCCTGAGAGCATCGGCTGGTGGCCGCCAGCGCCCGGATGGTGGATCCTCCCCGCTGTTGTCCTGCTGGGGGCAGCGGTGGCCTGGTATTCCGGCCTCTTGTACAAGCGACGCAGGTATTCCGCCATTAACATGGCGAGAAAGGAGCTGGTGGAGATCAAATCCCGCTATGTCGCTGATCGGGACGCCAGCCGTTGTGTCCGGGCTGTGTCCGGTTTATTGAGGCGTCTGTGTATCAGTGTTTTCCCCAGGAATGAGACCGCCGGGTTGGCCGGCGCTGAATGGCTGGTATTTTTACAGGAGCGCGTAAAAACGGNNAAAATAAAGGGGATGAAGGATTGCAGAACATAGGCAGGGTTTTGCTGGAGGCGCCATATCGTCAACGGGTCGCCGAGGAAGAAGTCGAATCCCTCATCGGCTTTTGCTCTGACTGGATTGATACTGTAGCCGGGATTTCTCACCGGGCGAGGAGAAACCCGTGATCGGATTTGAGTGGCCCTGGTTGATCCTGTTGTTGCCGTTACCTTATTTTATTTACCGCTACGTCCGGCCTTACCGCGTTACCATGAATTCCGCCCTGCGAGTGCCTTTCCTGGATGACTTTGTCGAGGCTGAACCGGACAGCAGGGGTAAAACCCGGGTCTGGCCTTTCTGGATCGTGCTGCTTGCCTGGTTCCTGCTGATTCTCTCCGCCATGCGGCCGCAATGGCTGGGTGAACTGGTGGAAATTCCCGTTACCGGCCGCGAGCTCATGCTCGCGGTCGACCTGTCCGGCAGCATGGAACAGCAGGACTTCGTCCTTGGCGGCAGACGGATTGACCGGCTGACGGCTACAAAACAGGTTGCCGGTGATTTTATCAAACGCCGCGTCGGTGATCGGATAGGTCTGATCCTGTTTGGTGAACAGGCATATCTGCAGGCGCCCTTGACGTTTGACCGGGAGACGGTCAGCACCTTGTTGTCCGAGGCCGTGATCGGGCTTGCCGGAAAAGCGACTGCCATCGGCGATGCCATCGGCCTGGCGGTAAAACGCTTGCGCGAACGGGATGAAAGCCAGCGTGTCCTGGTACTGTTGACCGACGGCGCCAATACGGCCGGTGTCGTGGAGCCGCTCTCCGCGGCTGAACTGGCGCGCCGGGAGGGGCTGAAAATTTATACTATCGGCATCGGCGCGACAGAACTGCTCGAACGGAGTCTGTTCGGCACCAGGAAGGTCAACCCGTCCGCGGATCTCGACGAGGCGGCCTTGAAGGAGATTGCCAGACTGACCAACGGCGCCTATTTCCGCGCCCGCAACCTGGACGAGCTGTGGGAAATATACGCGATGATCGACGAACTGGAACCCATTGAACAGGACCCGAAAAAATTCAGGCCGAAGAGATCCCTTTATTTCTGGCCCCTGGGCGCGGCGCTGTTGCTCGCCGCCTTGCTGGGACTGATGCAGAGAGGGGTCAGGTCGCACATTGCACACAAATTTGCGACATGACCCCCAGCCTGCGCTTCAGTGTGTGCCATGTGCGACCTGCCCTCCAGCCTGCGTGACCCCCAGCCTTGTGCAATGTGCGACCTGACCCCCAGCTTCCCAGCCTCCTCTCTGTCAGACAGATGACTGTGATTGACCTCGAATTATTTCACTTTTTGCGGCCGCTGTGGTTTGTTGCCTTGCTGCCACTGGGGCTGCTGCTCTGGTTCCTGTTTTTCAGGAAGGGGGCAGAGAGCAACTGGGAAACGGTAGTCGACGAGCGCTTACTCCCGCATTTGTTAATCAAAGGCGCTCGCCGGTCGCGGCGTACGGCGCTCATATTGACGGCAACAGGCGGGTTGCTGGGCATTATTTCACTGGCTGGGCCGGTGTGGGAGAAACTGCCGCAACCCGTGTTCACCGCGCAGGATGCCCTGGTAATCGCCCTGGACCTCACCCGTTCCATGGATGCGACTGATGTGTCTCCCAGCAGGCTGGAGCGCGCCCGCTACAAGATCAGGGACATCCTGGATCAGCGCCATGAGGGACAAACCGCATTACTGGTCTATGCCGGAGAAGCCTTTACGGTCACGCCGCTGACCGACGACGGCGAAACCATCAAGTCGCAGTTGAACGCGCTGGATACCAATATCATGCCGGTAACAGGCAATCGTACCGATAAGGCGCTGACCATGGCGCTGGACTTGCTCAAACAGGGAGGCATGGGGCGCGGCCATGTGCTGTTGATCACCGATGAGGCAGACCCGGACAGTGCGGAAGAAAGCGTGCGCAGGCTCCGTAGCGAAGGCTATCAGCTTTCCATCCTGGGTGTGGGCACACGCCATGGCGCGCCTGTCTTGTTGCCTGACGGTGGTTTCCTGCAGGGGAAAGATGGTGAGATCGTAATCCCCGTGCTGGATGAAAGCGCGTTGCGCCGCCTTGCTTCAGCAGGTGGCGGGATTTACGTCCGGTTGACAAAAGACGATCAGGACACCCGGTTGTTGGCCGGGAATTTCTCCACCGTCCAGCCCGATGGTGAGCAGGCAGGCGCCGAAATAACCGCAGATGTGTGGCGTGAACAAGGCCCCTGGCTGGTATTGTGTCTGATCCCCCTGGCCGCCCTGCTGTTCCGCCGCGGGTATATTCTGGTATTGGCGCTAGTGCTGTTTCCCCCGACGGGTCCGGTTTACGCGCTGGACTGGGAGAGTTTATGGTTACGCAAGGACCAGCGGGGACAGCAGGCGATGGATGCCGGGGATTATGGGCGCGCGGCCGATCTGTTTGATGACCCTGCCTGGAAGGCCGCCGCGCAACACCGCGCCGGGGATTACCAGGCCGCTATCGATATACTTGAGGAACTCGATGGAGCGGAAAGCAATTATAATATGGGAAACGCGCTGGCTCGCCAGGGGCGTTACCATGAGGCCATAGCGGCTTACGACAGGACTCTGGTGGAACAGCCGGATCATGCCGATGCAAAATTCAACCGGGAACTGCTGGAGAAAGAACTGGAGCGGCAGCAGGCGCAGCAACAGCAAAACCAGGGCACGGAACAGCAGCAGGATCAGGAGCGGCAACAGGGCCAGGAGCAGCAACGCGGCGAGGGGCAACAGGACCCCGAGCAGCAGGGCGGGGAGCAGCAGGGTGGGGAGCAACAGGACTCCGGGCAGCAGAACCAGGAACAGCAGCAAGACAGGCAACAGGCCGGGCAGGAACAGCCTCGACCCACTCAGGCACAGGAGCGCCAGGATCAGGCAAGCATGAATGAAGCGTCGGAAGCGGATAAACAGGAACAGGCACGACAACAGGAGCAAGGGGAACAAGGCGAGCGGCCGCGGGACGAGGGCGCTGAGCAACACACAGCCCAAACCGGTGACCTGAAGACTGCCGAGGAGCAACAGGCCACGGAGCAGTGGCTGCGCCGGATCCCCGACGACCCATCAGGACTGCTCAGGAGAAAGTTCCGCTATCAATACCAGCAGCGCATCTACGAGAAAAATCCGGATGAACAAACCTGGTAAGATAAAATCAGCGGACAGATTTCAAATCTGCCCGCGTCGGGAAGATGAACTTGACACGCATTTGTAAAAACAACCTGTTCTTCATTCTGTTCCTTGTATTACCGGTATTTCCCGGTATCTCCGATGCCGCGACTATCACCATCCAGGCTGACCGGAACCCGGCCGTGTTGCAGGAATCCTTCCAGTTGATTTTCGAGGCCACCGGCGGCGTCGACGACGACCCTGATTTCTCCCCGCTGGCAAAGGATTTCCAGGTGCTGTCCACGAGTACCAACACCAGCATGAGTATCGTCAATACACAGATCACCCGCACGAAGCAGTGGCGGCTGACCCTGTTGCCGCTGAATGCTGGCAACCTGATCATCCCCGCTATCTCTTTCGGCAAGGACAAAAGTCCGCGGTCTTCGTTGACAGTGGTGCAGGCAGGCAGCGGTACATCCGGGCAGAATTCAGCGGACATATTCATAGATGTCAAGGCAGTTCCCGAGTCGGCTTACGTCCAGGCCCAGGTGATTTATACCGTAATACTGTATCGCGCGGTTGCCGCTTCCAACGAGAGCTTATCCGAACCAGCTGTGAACCAGGGGAGCGCGATCATAGAGCTGCTGGATGCTGACAGGAGTTACAATACCTTTATTCAAGGCAGACGTTACGCCGTCTTTGAGAGGAGTTACGGAATTTATCCCCAGATCAGCGGGAACCTGTTGATCCAGCCAGTCAGGTTTCAGGCGCAGTTGTCAAGGAGCTCGCCTTTCAGCCTCGACCCGTTCGGGGCAGGAACAGAGACGGTGGTAAGACAATCGGAACCTGTTGAGTTGCAGGTCAAACCGGTCCCCGCCGCTTACCAGGGGGTGCACTGGCTGCCCGCGACTGAGGTGCAGATAACCGGGAAATGGTCAAAAAACCCCCTCAAGCTATTGCCCAATGAACCGGTGACCCGCACCATCACGCTTACCGCACAAGGGTTGACCGCAAGCCAGTTGCCGGAAATACAGGAGCTGATCCCTGCCGACTTCAAGCAATATCCCGACAAACCGGAACTGGAAAACCGGAAGACCACTGAGGGGATAACAGGCGTCAGGC
Source organism: Gammaproteobacteria bacterium (assembly GCA_012270695.1). Taxonomy (GTDB): domain Bacteria; phylum Pseudomonadota; class Gammaproteobacteria; order Eutrophobiales; family Eutrophobiaceae; genus JAAXHV01. The sequence continues at coordinate 6,733 of JAAXHV010000360.1, forward strand.
AGCAAAAGAACGCCATCATCCCGGCGCGGCCGGGCGAATATACCCTGCCGGAGGTTTCACTGCCATGGTGGAATACAAACACGCAGACCCTGGAATATGCGGTGTTGCCGGAACGGCGGGTGCAGGTCGCAGCGGCCGCGCCCGACGCTGCAATCGGGACACCGGATTTACCCGCGCTGGGTATTGATGCGCAGGTCCAGGGGCAGGCGGAAGCGGAACCAGGAAAAACTGCTGCAGTCGAAACCGCGGCCTCTCCGGATATTTCGACCTGGCAATGGCTCACCTGTATCCTGGCCGTTGCCTGGATCATAACCCTCGTTTATCTACTGAAAAATCGCAGGAAGCCGGAACCTGAGACACCGCAGGCCCATAGCGCGGATAGCAACGAAGCGCGCAAGGCCCTCAAACAGGCCTGCCGGGACAATGACCCGCAACGGGCAAAAACGGCGTTGCTGCAGTGGGCCAGGACGCGCCCTGCCGGACGTCCGGTCGCCAGCCTGGGCGACCTGGAAAAATACAGTAACGAGAAACTGGCTGGAGAGATCCGCAAGCTGTCGCGCCAGCTTTATTCCCGTACGACAAACGACTGGCGCGGCGAACCGTTGTGGCAGGCATTTTTACAGGAAAACAAAGCTGCCGCTACAGGTACGTCCCCCAAGCGCGGCAACCTTGAACCGCTGTTCAGGCTATAGCCAAGAAACCTCCGATTAAGTCAGAGCTTCCAAAGATCTTATAATTTGACAAACTTCATGGTCATCCTGTCGCTTTCGCCTATGGCCGCGTATTTTGCCCTGTCTTTATCGCCCAGCCGATACGACGGCGGCAGGGTCCAGACGCCTTCCGGATGATCCCTGGTATCCTTCGGGTTGGCATTGACCTCCGATTTGTCAACCAGCTCAAAGCCGATGCCTTCCAGGAGTTCGATCATATAACTCTCGGGAACGTAGCCGTTCTCGGCGGTTTCCTTGGCGTTACTCCCGGCCTCGGCCCGATGCTGGACCACCCCTAAAATCCCGCCGGGTTTAAGCACCCGGTAAAAGGAACGGTAAATGTCTTCCACGCCACCCAAACGGATCCAGTTGTGGGTGTTACGGAATGTCAGCACCATGTCGAAACTCTCATCCTGAAAGCCGTCCAGGTAGTCCTCTCCCTTGAACACGCCGCGTGCCACCTTGCCGTAAACATGCGGCTGTTCGTCAAACTTTTTCATCAACCCGTTGTGTATGTTGCGCAGGTACTCAACAGGATGTTGATCGCCGAAACTGGCGACTGCGAGCCGGCCGTTTTCCTTCAGGTAAGGCGCCAGTATCTCCGTGTACCAGCCGCCGCCGGGCAGGATTTCCAGCGTGCGCATATCCGGGTTTATCCCGAATAGCGAAAGGGTTTCTTTGGGATGGCGATAGACGTCCCTGGCAACATTTTTCGCATCCCGGTGTTCCGAGGCGATAACTTTATCCAGCGGGTCGCCCTGCTGTTCAGCACAACCTGAAAGCGCCACCGCCAGTATTATAAAAATGGTTAGCCCGCGCATGACTGTTTTCTCCCTGGGACGTTAAAGATGGTACAGTTCAGAATATCATGCTCTGTGATGATAAAAAATCGGAATCGCCCGCGGGAGCCGTCCAGCGATATTTAACCAGGTCGATGCTATCATCCGTTGAGAAAACGATGCCCTCTGCTTCCAGCAATATCCGTTGCAGCCGGTGTCCCTCCGAACCGCTTCGCAGGCTGATCCGGCCTTGGCTGTTGATGATCCTGTGCCAGGGTATCCCGTTGTCGCCGGGCACGGCCGCCATGGCATAACCCACTTGTCTTGCCGAGCACCTGCTTTTGACCAGGCGGGCTATCTGCCCGTAAGTAGCGACTTTTCCCTCCGGAACCCGGCTCACCCACTCGTAGATTTCGTGATATGCGCTCATTCGCCCTCTATTATCTGCCATCAGCCCGCAGACGCGCTGCCGTCGTCGTAATCAGCTTCCACGCCTGTTGGACGTGTTCCAGCTCGGTGCGGGACTGGCCGATGCACAAGCGCAGGACAAAGCGGCCGTTCAACTTTGTGTGGGTGAGAAACAGTTCGCCGCTTTCGTTGAGATCGTCCATGATCCGCTTATTCAGGTCATCGCTGCCCCGGTGGCGGAAGCAGACCAGGTTGAAGGGAGCCGGAGCGACGATTTCGAAATGCTCATCGGCTTCGACCCACTGAACCAGTTTCCGGGTCAGCTCGATATGCCGACGGATATGGTATTGCAGACCTTCCACGCCGTAATAGCGCAATACGAACCAGAGCTTGAGCGCCCGGAAGCGGCGACCCAGCGGCACCTGCCAGTCCCGGTAATCGAACACCGCACCGCTCTCCGTCGCTTCGTTGAGCAGGTATTCGGGCAGGATGGACAAGGCATTGATCAAGGCAGCCCGGTCGGCTACCCAGAAGCAACTGCAATCGAAGTTGGTAAACATCCACTTATGGGGATTGAAGCAATAGCTGTCCGCGTATTCGACGCCGTCGTGGAGATAACGGTATTCGGGGCAGATGACCGCAGTGCCTGACATGGCCGCGTCCACGTGGAACCACAGGCCTTCCGCCGCGCAGATCTGCCCGATCGCCGCAATCGGGTCCAGCGCAGTGGATGAGGTAGTGCCCAAGGTGGCGCAGACAAATATCGGGCGCAGACCGGCGGCTTTGTCAGCCTTGACCTGTGCCGCCAGTTTGTCCGCATCCAGGGCAAAGCGCTCATCCACTTCTACCTGCCGCAGGTTGGCGCGCCCCAGTCCGGCAATGCCCATGGCCTTCTCCAGGGAGGAATGGGTCTGCGTGGAGCAATAAGCCACCTGTCTGCCGCCACAACCTTTCCGGTTTGTGCGCAAGCCGGAATCCCTCTCCCGCGCCGCGATCAGGGCGCACAGGATGGCGCTGGAAGCGGTGTCCTGGATTACGCCGCCGCCGCTACCGGTTGAGCGATACGCTTCCGGCAACCCCAGCAGGTCTGCCAGCCAGTCCAATACCCGGGTTTCAACTTCGGTACAGGCGGGGCTGGTGGACCATAGCATTCCCTGCACCCCAAGACCGGCAGAAAGCAGGTCGCCGAGGATGGCCGGGCCTGAGGTATTGGCCGGGAAATAGGCATGGAAGCGGGGGGATTGCCAATGAGTGATGCCCGGCAGGACTTTCTCCTCCACATCCCGGAGGATTTGCGCGAAGTCCTCACCCCGGACAGGTGCGGCATCGGCCAGCGAGTCACCGATCTCGCCGGGTTGTACCTTGGAAAGGACGGGATAGCGGTCAACCTTTTCATAGTAATCCGCGATCCAGTCGATCATTTCCTTGCCGTGGCGGCGGAAATCATCCACCGACATGTGATAATTTTTTAACTCAGACATAGCCCGGATTTCTCACCAGGTCGCT
>JAAXHV010000361.1 GCA_012270695.1 Gammaproteobacteria bacterium
GATAACCACGATTTATGGGAAACGAGGTAGAAGATCAACTTCATCGCCCAAGCCCGGGTGATTTACCAGGGCGAGTTCCGTAACACGGGCGCCAACGCGGTCAACTCGTTGACATAGTTACCGCGCTGATATAAAGACAGTGGTTCGTTTCTGTCCCTGTTGAGCTAATCCTGACAATCCGGTCTACGAAGGTTGGGGGATTTCCGTATAATTTTGACTTGAAGAGGTCCCGGTGAGAGGTTGCCTCGAACAGCTAAAGTATGGATTGCTCCATCTTCCTGTTCTTCAGTCATTACTCGCAAGCATCTGAGTTCACGCGCAGGTAGTCGTCGATGAACTTGTCCATGTGTTCCGACACGGCCGACAGGATGTAGCCTGAATTTCGGCCATGTGTCCCGGTAGAGCCGGTATCCCAACTTGTTGCACTGAATGTTGCACCGGATGCTTGATCTGTCATCGGTTTATAGTAACTCATCTTTATGCTGAATGCTGCACGAACTACGCTCACCTGCACATACAGCGATGACGACGCATTCGCGTCGTAAATGCGGGCTGACCGCAACCTGCTGCGTACGGCCCTAGTGAGCGCTTCTTCCTCCAGCCCGATGTCGGACGCGTCCTTCCCCATGCCTTCGACTATTAATCCAATTGGCTGACAGTCGTTCCATAATTGGAAGTGCTCATATATGCTCATAAATAAGTCATTCTCGGTTACCTCCTCGGCCCACGAGGAGGCAGTGAGGAAGAGCAACAAGATGGCGATTAGCGAGGCAGCCGGACGTAACATACCAGCACGGTATCAGATCATGTGGGTTATTGCCAAGGCTGGCTGAGGGGGATTCCTGTCGGGATGATCAAAACAACCGATTTCAAGAGTAGCAGGATGGGATAACTGCGGCGGTACAGTGGCCGCTGATACGGAGGCGGACAATATGAGAAATGCTGGATAGGAGTCAGGAAACGGGGTTAGGGCCCATGCCTGTGGCTTTATCCAGCCACAGACTTAGATAATTTGCATAGCTGCGCCAGGCATAAACGTCATAGGAGGGAGTATCATCCACCTGGTGAAGGATCGCTCCCGTCTTGCCCAGGCTGGTGCGTACGCATTTTCCGGGACTGAACGAGCGTGGGTGTAAATCGATGCCCGTGCCCTGGTTCAGCACTGCCCTGGCGTCATTGCCGGAAATCCTGAAAATCAGGTAGGAGTCGGAAACCGGTGTGATTGCAGCATGCTGCCCCCTGACCGCTTGCCGCAGTGAGTTGGCCAGCGCTATTTCCTTGCCGTCGTCCGTTTTAACCAGCCACTCATCGGGACC
>JAAXHV010000362.1:0-2594 GCA_012270695.1 Gammaproteobacteria bacterium
CCGCCGACCAGTTGGTGCACAATCGCATCCAACGGCCCTTTATACGGCACTCGCCCCTCGATTCCTTCCGGCACCAGCTTTTCTATTTCATCGTTTTCCTGGAAATAACGGTCCGATGAGCCATGCTGCTGTGACATAGCGCCGACGGAACCCATCCCGCGGTAAGATTTGTACGACCGCCCCTGAAACAGCTCAACCTCTCCGGGCGCTTCCTCGGCGCCGGCAAACAGGCTGCCGATCATGACCGACCAGGCGCCCGCGGCCAAGGATTTGGCAATGTCACCGGAATAGCGTATGCCGCCGTCGGAGATGAACGGGACATCGGTGCCCTTCAGTCCTTCAGCCACGTTGGCGACGGCCGTGACCTGCGGCATGCCGACCCCGGTCACGATCCGGGTGGTGCAGATCGATCCCGGACCCACTCCCACTTTCACCGCATCTGCGCCGGCTTCAACCAGGGCCTGCGCGCCCTCGCCGGTCACCACGTTGCCGGCAATCACTTCGCAGTCAGGATGGTCCGTCTTGATCGCCCTGACAGCCCGCAGCACCCCCTCGGAGTGCCCGTGGGCGGTATCGACTACCAGAACGTCCACACCGGCTGCTACCAGGGCGGCGACCCGCTCTTGGGTGCCCGGTCCCACACCCACTGCGGCACCCACGCGCAGGCGTTCATCCTCGTCCTTGCAGGAGTTGGGAAATTCCCTGGCCTTGTGGATATCCTTGACCGTGACCATGCCCCTGAGTTCGAAGCTGTCGTTCACGACCAGGACCTTCTCGATCCGGTGCTGGTGCAACAACGAGATGATCTCTTCGGTGCCGACGTCCTCTTTTACCGTAACCAGGCGCTCCCTGGGCGTCATGATGTTGGCAACGGGATCATCGTAACGGGTTTCAAAGCGGAGGTCCCTGCTGGTCACGATCCCCACCAGGTCGGAACCATCCACTACAGGCACTCCTGATATGTTGTTTGCACGGGTGACCTGCAGTACTTCGCCGATACTGGTCTGCGGGCTGACGGTGACCGGGTCACGGATTACCCCGGCTTCGTATTTTTTCACCTGTAACACTTCCCTGGCCTGCTGTTGGGGACTCATATTCTTGTGGATGATACCCATTCCGCCCTGGGTGGCCAGAGCAATCGCCAGACGCGCCTCGGTGACGGTGTCCATGGCCGCTGAGATCAAGGGAACATTCAGTTTGATGCTCGGGGTCAGGCGCGTCTCAAGGCTGACTTCGCGGGGCAGGGTCCTGGAATGGGCGGGGACCAGCAGGACGTCGTCGAAGGTGAGTGCTTCTTCGATAATTCGCATGACGTATTATACAATTAAGAATTAGGAATTACGAATTACGAATTGTTACGAATTAGGAATTAATGTGCCGCTTGCGGCGGCAGTTTTCAATGATTCCGGACACACAGGAGACAGATTTAAATCCGTCCCCGATAATACCGATATGGAAGAACAACGCGATATCTATAGCATCACGCGCCTTAACCGCGAGGTCAGCGCCGTGCTGGAGGACAGTTTTCCTCCGTCGTTATGGGTACGCGGCGAGATATCCAACCTGGCGCAGCCCGGATCGGGCCACCTTTACTTCTCCCTGAAGGATAAGTATTCACAGGTTCGTTGCGCGATGTTCAGAAGCGCCAACCGCCACCTGAGATTTACACCGGAGAACGGCCAGGAAGTCCTGGTCAGGGCGGGCGTCAGCCTTTACGAAGGTCGGGGTGAATTCCAGTTGATCGTGGAATCCATGGAACCGGTCGGTGCCGGCGCGTTGCAGCAGGCGTTCGAAAAGCTGAAACAGCGCTTGCTGGAGGAAGGCTTGTTTGCCGAAGATCATAAACAGCCGCTCCCTGCTTTCCCCGGGACGATCGGGGTCATCACCTCACCCACAGGCGCCGCGGTAAAGGACATAATCCATGTCCTGGAGAGGCGCTACGCCCGCGCCGGCGTCATCATCTACCCCGTACCGGTACAGGGCGAAGGTTCGGCGCAGCAGATTACGCAGGCCATCGATGAAGCCAACAGGCGCCGGGAATGTGACGTACTGATCCTCGCCCGGGGCGGCGGCTCCCTGGAGGACCTGTGGTCGTTCAACGAGGAAGTCGTCGCCAGGGCGATCCACCGTTCGGTTATTCCCGTGGTCAGCGGCATCGGCCACGAGATAGACTTTACCATAGCCGATTTCGTCGTCGACCGGCGCGCAGCCACTCCCTCGGCAACGGCTGAACTGGTCAGTCCCGATACTGCCGCACTGCTGTCCAAGCTGGATACGCTGCACTCACAACTCCATTCGCGTATAACCGACCTGCTGAATACTCATCTACAGCACGTGATGCAGTTGAGTAAACGACTGCCCCGCCCCACCTACCTGCTGCAGAACATGACGCAGCGCACGGACGACCTGGCCATCCGCCTGAAACTCGCGCTGGACAACGGCATCGCGTTACGCCGGGTACGCCTGAACCGGTTTGCCAGCATTCTCAGGAGCAGGAATCCCCTACAACGACTGGCAGGTTATCGTATTAAATGTTCAGGGCTTGAAAAACAACTACAAAATCATCTCATGCGTAACCTGCAGGACTGGAAAAA
>JAAXHV010000362.1:2618-3010 GCA_012270695.1 Gammaproteobacteria bacterium
AGATTTGTAATAATGTTCGCTACCTGAAAACAATTTATCGTAGCCGAAAAGCGAAACGTTTATTTACGGTAAACAAACATGAATAGTAAACAGACATCAGGCTTTGACGCGCCTTTTCTCGATGAAGAAGAAAAGGATATTGTAACCGGTTTTGAGGCCGCAATTGAGGATGGAAGAATCCCGCCGCAGTCAATAGCCGAACAGGAATCTGTTCGCGCTGAGTGGGAGAGTGTCCTTGGGAACACTCAAAAGCGCAAGGCCGTCACTTTGCGCCTGCAGGAGCGTGATATTAAACGCGTGAAAACCATAGCCCGGGAGATAGGCATGCCGTATCAAACCTATCTCGCCTCTGTAGTGCACAGGATAGCAACAGGCGAAATAGTTGTCAGATA
>JAAXHV010000363.1 GCA_012270695.1 Gammaproteobacteria bacterium
TGCAATTGCGCCCGCAACAAGCGGATATTATGGTGAACTATGCCGAAGCGCTGGCGCGCTCCCTTGGCAACCAGTTCACGGGAAGGCCGGCAGCGGTATTGAAACAAGCACTGGAAATAACCCCCGACCATGCACGCGCGCTATGGCTGGCAGGAATTGCCGAGCTACAGGCACACAATCAAGAGCAGGCAGCAATCTATTGGCGGCGCCTGCTGGAAGGGATGCCGGGTGATTCAGAGATCTACCGGCAGGTTCAGCAAATGCTGGCTCAGGTGGAAGCAGGTCAGCCAGAGGGGACGGATTTGAAATCTGTCCCTGAGCAGACGGCAGATCCAGAAAATGCTGGTACTGGCGGAAGCTGACCCGGTAGTGGGGACAGATTTGAATCTGTTCCCGGGCAGACGTGTCCTCGGGCAGACGTGTCCTCGGGCAGGACTGATATGAAAAGCAAAACACAAAAAATATCTATCGCTGATTTCAGCCTCACCAACCTGCCCGATGACTATTACGAAGACCCCTATCCTTACTACCATGCACTGAGAGAGCAGTCCCCCATACACCGCTTTGCCGACGGCAGTTACTTCTTCACCCGCCACGCCGACCTGTTCCGCATCTATCGCGACCCGAAATTGTTCAGTTCCGATAAAAAAAAGATGTTCAAGCCGTTGTTCGGCGACACATTATTATACGAGCACCATACGACCAGCCTGGTATTCAACGACCCGCCGCTGCACACCCACGTGCGCAAGGCAATCGGTGATGCCTTGTCGCAAAAAACCCTGGTTGCCATGGAGCCGGGCCTGCGTAAGTTTACCGCGGGATTACTGGACAGGCTCGCAGACAAGGGAGAGTTCGACGCGATGTCCGATTTTGCCACCCTCATCCCCATTGAGGTGATCGGCAACCTGTTACGCCTGCCCCGCGCGGATCGCGGGATGTTGCAGCGCTGGGCAAACGCCATACTGGGCGCGCTGGAATTCGACCTGTCAAAAGAAAAACTGGATTACGGGAACCGCTGTGTAAGGGAATTCCTGGATTATCTCGCGGATTTCGTGGAAGACCGCAGAAAAAACCTCTCCGATGATCACGACGATATATTAAGCCGGTTAATAAAATGGGAATCCGATGGTTTCGTATTATCCGACAAACAACTTTATCATCAGTGTATCTTCATACTGAATGCCGGCCATGAAACGACTACGAATCTCATAGGCCATGGCATCTATTGTTTACATACCCATCCGCACCAGTTGCAACTGCTAAGAGAGAAACCTGAATTAATCAATTCCGCCATCGAAGAGATACTGAGATATGAGGCGCCGGTACAACTCGGCAACAGGGCAACCACCAAACCAGTGCAATTCGATGACGTCAGCATACCGGCCGGGACGACGCTGACCTTCGCCATCGGCGCCGCCAACCGGGACCCTGAAGTCTATCCTGAACCCGACCGGCTGGACATTACCCGCAATCCCCGCAACCACATGGCCTTCGCCGGCGGGATCCACACCTGCGCCGGCCTCAACGTGGCACGCCTGGAAGCGCGCATCGCCGTCCCGGCGCTGCTCAACCGCTTTCCCGCCCTGACCCTGGCCGGCGCGCCGGTCCGCGATAAACGCGCTCGCTTCCGCGGCCTCCTATCATTGCCTATGTCCACTAATTAACCGACATCACCAGGCACAGGTTTCAAATCTGTCCCTTTTTCCGTGCTTAACTTATCCCAATTCCAGGACACCCATAAAATCATTTTGAGAAAGAACGAGGACAGGCTTCAACCTGTCCCGAATTTCTGTGTGCTGAATTTATGGGTGTCCTGAATTTCTTGTGAATTTCCTTGATCAGAGTTTCCTTAATTTCTCCAATAACACATCCAGTTGCGACTGCTCCCCGGCAGTCAAAGCCGATTTCAATTCCGCCTCGTACGCAAGCGCCAGCGGGACGATCTGCGCGTACATGCCGTAACCCGCTTCGGATAATGACAAAATCGAACGGCGCCGGTCCCGGCC
>JAAXHV010000364.1:0-3903 GCA_012270695.1 Gammaproteobacteria bacterium
GCCGGTCTTCCGGAGGGGAGCGGTACGGCAGAGCAGGGCAGGGTCATCTATGACAGGCTGTGCCTGTCCTGCCACGGCCCCGGCGGCCTCGGCGACAGTGGCGACCAGCTTGCCGGCGCGCAAATGCAACTGACCGATGAATGGCCGGAAAAAACCATCGGCAATTTCTGGCCCTACGCCCCCACCTTGTTTGATTTTATCCGCCGCTCCAAACCCATGATGCAACCAGGCAGCCTGAGCGATTCCGAAGTGTACGCATTGACGGCATACCTGCTGTATTTGAATGAGATTATCTCAGGAGACCAGAAAATGAACGCCGATACCCTCGCCGGCGTAAAGATGCCGAACCGCGACGGTTTCATCCAAATTCTGGATTAGTGGATTTGGGTCGGACCTACATAACTACAGATAACTTTCTGTTTTAATTCAGTTTATTTTCCATTTATGGCTATTAAACCCCCTTAAAGCCGCCATTTTGCTATGATAATGGAGTCTGTAAGAGATAAGGTCTTCTTTAATGGCATTTCCCTCCTGATACGTCACGTCCTGTTTGTCGTGTGCCTTAACTGACAATGATGACTTTATCCCTTCAATAAACCGAGCACTCCCAATTGCGATACTGGCAGACCATTTTTCCTCTCTCCCGGACGGTTCAGCCTGTAATCTCTGCGCAACCTGTTCACGGAGCTGTTGCTGTAACTCTGATAACGTGGAGGCACCATACAATGTCATTAATGTCGACAGGTCAATAATCCGGTAGCGCAGGGGAGGCGATTGGATTTCCCGATACCCTCCATGAAGCCAGTATTTTGGATGACGCACCACCCCCGCCCTGACCATATTAAGGTCAATATAGGTAAGACATTGAAACAGGTGCCCGTCTGGGGCTATGGCCGTGGCATGATAGCGGTCTTCCCAATAGGCTCCCTTACGACCTTTGCGGTTGTTATACTCTTGTCCGGTTCGACCTGCGATCAATTGCAGACTCCTGGGAATGACAGACTCACCGGTATCTTTCACCAGCAGGTGGATATGATTTGACGTTACCACATAATTCAGTACAGATAATCCATAACGCCGCTTTGCCTGAAACAGCCAGTACAACCAACGCTGGCGGTCTTTTGCAAATTTCAGCAGGAATTCTTTCTTATGACACCGGTGAGTGATGTGCCAGATATGGCCCGGTAAAAAGACACGATTAGCTCTGGGCATGACGCTTCCTTCTTAAAGTCCTGTTTTAATCCATAAAAAACGCAGTTTAACTGCTAATTTGCTTACGTGTCAAGATAATTTATCTTTATTATCAGTATGTTGTATCAGATTGCCCTGGTCCGACCCGATCATCTTTTCGCGAAACGCGCCGGGAGACATGGCGTATTGCTGTTTGAAGCGTTTGTTGAAGTGCGCGGTGTCCTGGAAGCCCCAGTAAAAAGCGATGTCGGAAATCTTTCTGTTCTTCATGTGCGGGTTCAACAGGTCTCGCGCACACAGGTCCAGCCGCTGGCGAAAAATGTACTGTTTGACCGTGTCAGCGTCGGCATTGGCGTTGAACAACCAGTGCAGGTAGCGGGACGACATCCCGCCCGCCTTGGCGATCATGGCCGGTGACAGCTCAGGATCACGGATGTTGGCCTTGATGTAGTCCTTGATATTCAGTAACTGGGTCACGCGCAGAGGTTTCGGGTCATTCGCGGCGCCGGGTTCCAGGGCATTGATCAGTACGCCGATCGTCGCGTCGATCAATGCATAGTTATCCTTGCAACCGCCATGGAATACCGAATCGCTTAATGACTTAACGTGATTGGTCAGCAGCAGTCCGCTGTTTGACTGCCCGTCCAGAGAATGCCGGATGGAGAACCAGGAGCGAGGCAGCCAGGATTGAAAGCGCGGCAAGGGCAGCATTACGGATATCTTGTGCAGCCGCTCCTGGACCTGAAATGACATGGGTCTGGTGCTGTCCCAGATCAGCAGATCGCCCGGTTTCAACAGGATATCCTCGCCGTTGAAGTTGATATACTCACGGCCCCCAAGTACGGCCTGGATGGTCAGGGTCTCCAGGCCGTCGGCCCGGATACTGGCGCGGGTGCGGGTTGCAGCACAGGGGTCACAGGTGCATTCGATGACCTTCAGGATCGTGTCGTCATAGTGCTTGACGCTGCTGAAGAAGTCAGACGTTACCGGTTTATCCATTTCCCAGCGGCCATAAGCCTCGTTCAGCACGCTTGACCAGGCAGCGTAGCGATCGCTCTTTGCCAGCTCACTTGTCGTCCAGGTACTGACTAACGATTGTGCAGTATTATCTCCCATTGTCCCCCTCTGTGGCCCGCATGTCTTACCTGTCGATGAGATATACGGGCTGGCATGTTTACAAACACACCAGACAGGTGATAATGTAACTAAAAAACAACTCTACAGCGTACCGCCATAGTTGCCGATACTCTCAAAGTTTAGACAATTTTCCCTCAAAGCCAAGCTGATTTGCACAAATAACCAAGTTTTATCCCTGTTTTTCTCCAATTTCAGGGTTTTCAGAACGTTTGCACACGCAGACAGGTACAGTTTCGCTGAGAAACAAGCCACTTTCCGCAATATCCGGTATATTCCTATGGTTAAAATACAACAGGACAATCCATCCAAACCACCCGTCTCGTTACGTTTTGACAGGGCAGGAACCGGATAAATCAATGCGGTATGCAAAGGGGGAAAGCAAATGAACAGATATATATTGTGCAACCGGCAATCGGCCGGCACAGACATTCCACCGGCAGTTCGCCGTAACATCGGCATATTTACGGGTTCCGCGTTCGGATCAGCATTGCTTGCACTGACGTTGTTGGCCGCGCCGGTGGGCGCCTTGCTGACGAGCCAGACCGTCATGGCGCAACAGGAAACGCTGCTGGAGGAGATCATCGTTACCGCGCGTAAGCGGGAAGAGAACGTGCTGGAAATACCGGAATCCCTCACTACATTCACCGGAGACATGGTGGAGAGCGCCAATATCAACGGCTTGGAGGATATCGGACTGCTGGTGCCCAACCTATGGATGAGCCGGCGCCTGGACGGTTACCCCAACGTTTCCGTTCGTGGCCTGGGGGGATTCGGCAATACCCAGGGGGTCGGGTTTTACCTGGATGACGTGCAGTTGTTCGGGGATGCTTCGTCCCGCTTCGGCAATTTCGAACGGATCGAGGTGTTGAAAGGGCCGCAGGGCATCCTCTATGGCGGCGCCAACATCGGCGGCGCGGTTAAATTTGTTACCAGACGGCCGGACCCCGAAGCCTTTTCGGGCCGGGTTAAAGCGCGGGCCGGTGAAGATAATTATTATGACGGCGAGATCCAGTTGAATGTGCCATTAGGCAATGACTGGGCAATGTCGCTGTTTGGATTTGCCATGACCGATGATTCGTTCCTGCACAACCCCAACACCCCGCGCCTCAACGGCGGCGTTGCGGACAATGATCCCGACGTGGGGCAAACGGAGAAATACGGCGTGCGCGCAGCGCTGGCCGGCAGTATCAGCGAACAGATTTCGCTCTACGCTACCCTGCGTTACAACGAGTATGAAGGGCCCAACAACATCTGGAACCGGGAAATGAATGGCAATCTCACCCACACCAATATCATCGATACCAGCTACAATGCGCGCCACGAGCGGGAAACCATCTCGGGCAGCATAGAACTGACCTATGATTTCGGCAACTTCGATGCCATATATCTTACCTCGTATACGGATACGGATTCGTACCGGGAGACCGACCTTGATATCGACCAGGAGTTTGTGCTCGACCTGACCCGGTCATGGCCGGTCGAGGTATGGACCCAGGAATTGCGCTTTACCTCCACGGATGACAGTCCCTTGCAATGGCAGGCCGGCGCCTACTACCTGGACTGGAAGAGGCACAA
>JAAXHV010000364.1:3953-7246 GCA_012270695.1 Gammaproteobacteria bacterium
AGTAGTTCCTTTCGAGAACCTCCGCGAAGAACGCGAACAGGTGGCAGGTTATGCCAACTTCAGCTACCGGATGAATAATATTGAGATTGGCGGCGGTGTGCGCGTGGACCACTGGGAATTCGACGCGAACAACCGTGACAGTGGCACCACCGGAAATCAGTCCAACACCGAGGTATTGGGCCGTGCGTCCGTCTCCATGTTCTTTGATGATGACAGGTCCATGGTGTACGCGCTCTTCTCCCAGGGTTTTGAGCCGGGCAGTTTCAATGCGTTCAACCTGGAGGGCGAGAACGCGCTGTTCGATATCAAGCCGGAAGATGCAACACAGGTTGAAATCGGCTACAAGGGGAGGTTGCTGGATGACCGCCTGATATTGACCCTGGCCGGTTTCTATCTTGATTACGAGGGCCGCCAGTTCGAACTCCAGACGAAGAACCCTCTAACCGGTACTGTACTTGAGGGCATCTTCAATATTGGCGATTCAGAGCAATGGGGACTGGAGGGCGATATGGTCGTATCCATGCATGAGAACTGGACTCTTTCTGCCGGGTTTGGCTATGTGGACTCGGAATGGGTCGGTGGCACTGAATTTGTGACCCCAAGCGACTATCTTTCTGACCTCTCGGGAAGGAGACCGCCCAACACGGTTAAATGGAGCGCCACCGCGGCGCTGGACTACGACCAGCAGTTGAACAATGACATGCGCCTGTTCGGGCGCCTGCAACTGCGTTACAAGGGGGATGCTTCCACCAATGCCCAACTCTGGGATTCACCGGGGGATGATTTTCCGTTCTGGGAAAATCCTGATTTTACCGTTGTGGACCTGGGCGCCGGTGTGGAATGGAATAACTGGGAGTTCGGCATTCACGTGGAGAACCTGTTTGACGAGGACTACTACATCGACGTGCAGGAATTCCCGAACTTCGCGGGGAGTAAATTGCCGGGCGCCCCAGGCTATATTATTATCGGCACCCTGGAACAGCCGCGCCGTGTAGTCGGTTCGGTGTCCTATAATTTCTGACAAACAGGCCGTACGAGTTTGTAACCAGTGGTTGGATAAGGCTATGGCGCTACCACAAGACATCAATCCCGTTAACAGCGAACTCATGGATTTGCTGATTAAAACCAATGACATGGATTGGATCCCCATGGACGCGGACCCTGAGCGGGGGTTCATGAAAGTTCTGTGGACAGGACCGGAGACCGGCGCCTGGGCCGCGCTGTTTCGCTGGTATAAAGGCTACGTGGCGCCGCCCCACAAGCACCTGAGCCCGGCCCACGTGTATGTCCTGTCGGGGAAGTTGCAGGTGCGAGATGGCATCCTCGAAGCCGGTGATTATGTGTATGAACGGAACGGCATGATCCACGGCGCCACCACGGCCCTGGAGGATACCGACTACCTGTTCATCTGTAACGGGCCGGTGCTGTTCTTCGACGATGATAACTTCACCAGTTACCTGGGTTGGGAAGAACTGCAGCGGATCCAGGATGCACATATCAATGCCGGCAAGGATTCTGGCGAAACCCGCTCCGGCATGTAGTCAGCCTGGGCTGGAGTGAGTCGCTTGAATGCTTTAGTATAAAACCAAGATTAAACAGAAAAAACAATAAGGTGTGGGTACAATGAACAGTACAGTTCAGGAGGGGAAAGTCACACAGTCTCATGAAACGGAGGGGTTTGTATTTAACCAGACCATGCTGCGCATCAAGGATCCGGAGCGCTCCCTTGCGTTTTACCAGGATGTGCTGGGCATGACCCTGCTTAAGAAACTTGACTTTCCCGAGATGGAGTTTTCGTTGTTCTTTATGGGCTACGTCCGCGCGGACGATGAGCCGCTTCCAGAGGAACCGCTGGCGCGCACGGCATACACGTTTGAGCAGAAAGCGTTGCTGGAACTGACCCATAACTGGGGCACGGAGAATGACGAGACATTTGAAGGTTATCACAATGGTAACAACGACCCGCGTGGTTACGGCCATATCGGACTGTCCGTTCCCGATGTTTATCACGCTTGCAGTCGCTTCGAGGAGTTAGGAGTGGAATTTGTCAAGCGGCCTGATGACGGCAAGATGAAAGGTATCGCTTTTATCAAGGACCCGGACGGATACTGGATTGAAATCCTGGAAGCAAAAATATCGGCGGCTTTATGTAACCAGTAAACAACAAACCTGAGTAAGTGAGGAGACAATAGCATGATTCCACAAAAGTATGACGCGGTAAACGGCCGTTCGGTGCAAATTGATGAAGTCGATTGGGTAGAGTTTCCAGGACCGCTGAGCCAGGGCGGCATACGCTGGAAGCTGTTGAACGTGGCGCCCGAACTGGGCTCCTGGGCAGCCATATACGATTGCCCGAAAGGCTCGTCTTTCGCCAGTCATATCCATGTCGGCCCGGGAGAATATTTCCTGACCAAAGGCCACATGGAAGTCCGCGGCGGCGAAGGTGAAGGCGGCGTGAGCGTGAAAGCCCCGGCCTATGGCTACGAGGCCTGCCAGGCATTTCACGGCATGACCAATTTTATTGAAGACAGCGAGTTCTATATGACGTTCCTCGGCCCCCTGAATTTCGTTGACGACGACGGCAATACCATTGCCCTGGTGACCTGGCAAACCGTCCAGGAAGCCTGGGAGCAAGCGCAGGCAGCTAAAGAAGACAATTAGGAATTAAGAATTAGGAATTAGGAATTGGAGTGAGCCAGGGATGGCCGTCTGGGATACAGGATGAAAGTCGGCAATCCGATACGAGAAAAATCGTATGATTTCGCCTCGTGGATTATTGGACTCTATTGCCTGTAAGGAATGGGTTCCCCATTCCTGATTTCTAATTCTTAATTCCCGATTTTAATGGCGTATTTTGACTAATCCCGGTCGTTCCTGGGATGATTGCCGGCATTCTCAGCCGCTTAACATGCGTGTTTGATCGCCATCTCCCAGCAGGAACAGAAAACCATGAAAACACAGGCCCGGGTAGTGGTCATCGGCGGCGGCGTTGTCGGTGTCAGTACCTTGTATCACCTGGCCAGGAAGGGCTGGGGGGAAGACGCCGTGCTGGTGGAAAAAGCGGAACTGACTTCAGGCTCCACCTGGCATGCAGCCGGTCTGCTGCCCCTGTTCAACATGAGCTACAGTGTCGGACAGATCCATAAATACTCGGTGAATCTTTACCAGGAACTGGAGGCTGAAACCGGGCAACAGGTGGGCTTCAAACAAGTCGGTAACCTGCGCCTGGCCATGAACCGGGAGCGTATGGATGAGTATTACCAGTACGCGGCCACTGCCCGCACCATCGGCGT
>JAAXHV010000365.1 GCA_012270695.1 Gammaproteobacteria bacterium
TATGCCGGGTTGATCCTGAAGACGTGCAAATCATCATGGTAGGCACCACCCATTTTACCAATGCTTTCGTCGAGCGTAAGCATTTGCAGCCGGTAGGTGTGTTGCGCCTGGCCTTGCCCGCCACCCGCGGCGTGTCCCCTATGGTCGATTGGCCTGACGCTGTTTCTGCGGTTATCGGCAAACACCACTATCTCGTAGCAGGTGGTTATGAATTCGACGGGCGACCGATTTCAAAACTGGATGAGAAAGCGATTGCATCCGCGGCGCAAGATATGCGGAGAAAAGGCTTGCGGGCGGTTGCGATCAGCGGCGTATTTTCGCCCGTCAGCAGCGCTATGGAAGAACACGCCGGGGATATCGTTGCTGGTGAACTGCCCGACGCATCGATTACCTTGTCGTCCCGTATCGGCCGTATCGGCTTATTAGAGCGGGAAAATGCTGCAATCATGAATGCCTGCCTGACGGGTTTATCCGCCGACTTTATTACTTCGTTTCAACTGGCGTTGGCGGAACTCGGTATACCCGCGCCGTTCTATATCAGCCAGAATGACGGAACCCTAATGAGCGCCGGATTCGTGAAGCAATACCCGGTGTTGACCTTCGCTTCCGGCCCGACCAACAGTATCCGCGGCGCCGCATACCTGTCCGGAATCAAGCATGCCGTAGTTGTCGATATTGGCGGCACCAGCACTGATGTCGGCATGTTGGTGAATGGTTTTCCACGTAAATCCAGCGTTGCCGAAGACGTTGACGGCATACGCACTAATTTCCATACCCCGGACATCCTGTCTCTGGGATTGGGGGGTGGAAGCCTTGTCAGTCAAAACGGAGAAATCAGGATTGGACCTCAATCGGTGGGCCATCGCCTGCTGGAAGATGCGCTTATTTTCGGTGGTGAGCAACTGACGGCAACCGATATTGCAGTTGCCGCCGGTTTTGTTGAAATCGGTAACCGCTCCGCCGTCGCAAACCTTCCCAAGGCATTGATAGAAGAAACGCTGAACGTCATTCACAATAAGGTAGAAGAAGCCGTTGACCGTTTGAAAACCAGCCCCGAACCGCTACCGCTTATCCTGGTTGGCGGAGGGTCAATTCTCATAAGGAAATCCATTGCCGGCACCACGGAATGCATCATTCCTGAACATGCGCAAGTTGCCAATGCAATAGGCGCCTCCATTGCCCAGGCCGGAGGAGAAACCGACAAGGTCTATTCATACCAACAAATCACGCGGGAAGCGGCGATAGAAAGTGCGAAAACGGATGCAATCAACCAGGCCGTTGCTGCTGGAGCCGATGAAAAAGGTATTGAAATCATTGACTTTGAGGAATTGCCACTGACCTATATGCCCGGCAATGCCGTCCGTATCCGGGTAAAGGCCGCGGGCGTGTTACGTTCGCGCCAAGGGGCGTAATTCCAGGTTGACCTATCCATGTTCATCACTACACAGGACCTGGAGGATTTGGCTGATGGCGCTGCTTTTCTTGGAACGGGCGGCGGCGGCGACCCCTACATCGGTCGGCTCATGGCAAAACAGGCTATCCGGGAATGCGGCATGCCGGCGATCATTGAAACGGATGAACTGGATGATGAAGCGACGGTCCTGCCGGCAGCCATGCTGGGAGCGCCCACCGTCCTGGTGGAGAAAGCCGCATCCGGGGAAGATATNNGGTGGCATTAATTCCATGATCCCGATCGTTGCCGCGGCCCGCCTGGGCCTGCCCCTGGTGAATTGTGACGGGATGGGACGGGCTTTCCCTGAATTACAGATGCTTACGTTCAATGTCTACGGGATACCCGCTACGCCGGCGGTGATCGTCGATGAACACCTGGAGACCGTCATTGTTGAAACGAAAGATGGAAAGCGTGCGGAAGACCTGATTCGCGCAGTGGCCATCTGGATGGGACTCAGCGTTATGATTTCCTGTTATCCCATGACCGGACGTCAGGTTAAGAAGCATGGAGTAAAGGGTACGTTGACCCTGGCGTTGGGTGTTGGACGCGCTATCTCACAAGGCAGTAAAGAGGGAGGAGCTGTCGAGTCCTTGCTTGCTTATTTGCGCTCCACTGAATATTACAACCGTTGCAAAGTGCTGTTCGATGGAAAGATCACCGACCTGAACAGGGAAACCACCAAGGGCTTTTCCATGGGGCAATGTGTGATCGATGCGCTTGATGGTAGCCGACAGCGCATGACTGTTTTATTTCAGAACGAAAATTTAGTTGCGCGGGTTGATGGAAGACTGGTCGCCATCGTCCCGGATTTGATCTGTATTGTCGACAGGGAAACCGGCCAGCCTGTGACGGTTGAAGCCTTGAAATACGGCCAACGGGTCAAAGTCATCGGAACCAGCGCTGCCCCGGTCATGAGAAGACCGGAATCACTGGCTGTTTTTGGCCCGCAGGCCTTTGGCCTGGAAGAACCATTTGTCCCCATCGAAAAGCTGACGTGTTTTTCAACAGGTGGCAATGCTTGAAAGCAAGTATGAGAGGAGGTTGAAATGAAGACATCAACTGACAAGACAATGCTCAATGTAGCTGTGTGGATGTGTCTATTTATGTGTACGGGCAATCTTGCAGCACAGGACACAGGGCTACGAATCGAAGAAATCATCGTCACCGCACAAAAACGTGAGCAAAACCTGAACGACGTCAGCGTGGCTGTGACGGTATTCTCAGGCACTGACATCCGGGAACAGCGGCTTGCCCAGCCAGTCGATCTTGCCGCGCAAACGCCTAACCTGAATATCAATGAAACCTTCGGCAACAGCATAACCAACGTCAGTATTCGCGGGCTGGGGCTGAACGACTATGCCGTTAATAACAACCCGGCAGCAGGTGTTTACATTGACGAGGTTTACCTGGTATCGCCGGCGATGCTCGCGTTTCAGTTATTTGACATGGAACGCGTCGAGGTGCTGAAAGGGCCGCAGGGAACCCTGTATGGGCGAAATACCACAGCCGGTGCCATGAGGTTTATCAGTAAGAAGCCAACGGAAGAATTTGAAGGTTACCTGTCTGCCGATTACGGGCGCTATGATCATTTTGTCCTGGAAGGGGCTGTGAGCGGCCCTATTGCGGAAGGACTCACGGGGCGGGCTGCCATACAGACTTCCCAGCGCAACAACGGTTTTCAGTTGAACCGGGCAAGCGGTGGGAAGGTGGGTGAAATTGATCGCACCGCCTGGCGCGGCTTGCTGAATTGGCGACCGATTGAAGACGTGGATGTTTTACTCAACGTGCACGGTGGCTTTGATAATTCAGATACCCTGCTGGTTAAGGTGGACAATTTGTTCACGCCTGTTGACGACGGAATTGCCGACCCGTTCAGCTCATCCGCGGGCAATGATACGGAACTGGATAATGAAAATTATGGCGGCTCGTTAAGCATCAAGTGGTCCCTGTCAGAGGATCTGACTTTGACCTCTGTGACCGGCTACGAAGATTATGAGCGCAGTCATGATGAGGACCGGGACGGCACGACCCTGGTTCACCTGGATGGTTTATTTCTCAATAATATCGAACAGGTTTCCCAGGAACTGCGCCTGGCTTATACAGGAACAGATCTCGTATTGATCGGCGGCGTATTTTACGGGCGTGACGAAGTATCAACCCGAGACAACTTTGATACGACAGACCTTCCGTTTCCTTTTACTTTCATAGGCAATGAATATAAGCAGGAGGTGGATTCCTA
>JAAXHV010000366.1:0-9964 GCA_012270695.1 Gammaproteobacteria bacterium
TCATCGGCCGAGTTGGCAATATCCATGTGAACGGAAGGTTGCCACTGTTCCCGGAATATCTTCGGAGAGTTGGGTGTTTCCAGCGAAATATTCTTCACGTAGACCTTCTGAATTTCGAACTGCCCGCGCTGGTTCTGAGCCGCCGTTGCCGGTTGTTGATTTTCCTGCTCTTCTGCCATCGGTTTTCTCCCGGGTGTTTGGGGTCGGGGCAAAATTCCTGTGAATTTTACCCCGACCCTGAATAGCTGATACCGGCCCGCTACTCGCGGGTGACCGGCAGGTTTGCGTTACGCCAGGACTCCAGACCACCTTTCAAAGAATAGATTTTCTCATACCCGGCAAATTTCAGGATGCGGCCCGCTTTGATGCCCTCCGCGTCCCGGGCGCAACATAAAATTATGGGATTCGTCTTGTATTTTTTCAGTTCTTTCTGCCTGCTTTCCAACTCCGTGGCAGGGATGTTGCGCGCACTCAGGATATGCCCCGAAGAGAATTCGACTGTCGTGCGCAAATCAAGCAACAACGCTTTTTCATGATTTAACAAACGAGTGACTTCCGCCGGCCCGATTTTACTAAGACCGGAGAGTGAAGAGCCGAAGATATTCCACAACAGCAGGGCCAGGACAGCAATAAACAAAGATACCAATCCCAGGTGATTGGCAATAAATTCAGGCAGTCGTTCCATTCAGGTACAAGGCATCAGGCAACAGGTATCAGTGGATTATACAGAAAGTATGCGGTTGCCTGAACCCTGTTCCCTGTTTAAAATACCACCCTTATCCGTATTCTGCCCATTACATAACATCCGACACTGTTTCTCCGGCTGCCATGCGCACACTCCATCGTCCTATGGTATTGATCATTCTTGATGGCTGGGGATATTCTGAAAATACCGCCTACAATGCGATTCACAGCGCAAGAAAACCGGTCTGGGACCACTTGTGGGATCACTACCCACATACTCTGTTAAATGCATCCGGGCTGGACGTGGGTTTGCCCGCCCGGCAAATGGGCAACTCGGAAACAGGCCACATGAATATCGGTTCGGGGCGGATAGTCGACCAGGAGTTTACCCGCATCACCAAGGCGATAGAGAACAGGTCATTTTTTGAAAGCCAGGTGTTAAAAGACTCGTTTGAAAAAGCCGCAGAGAAACACCGGGCCGTTCATATCATGGGACTGTTGTCCCCGGGAGGGGTACACAATCACCAGGAACACATATTTGCCCTGTTGGAATTCGCCGCGGAATACGACGTCAGAGAAATCTACCTGCATGCCTTCCTGGATGGCAGAGATACGCCACCGAAGAGCGCAGAAGAGTACCTGGATGAAGCCTATTTAAAGATGCTGGAACTTGGCAAAGGCCGCTTTGCCAGCATAGTCGGCCGTTATTACGCGATGGACCGTAACAACCACTGGGACAGGACACAACTCGCGTATAAGCTGATCACCGCGGGCGAGGCTGAATTTCAGTCGGTTGACGCATTTATCGCCGTGGACATGGCGTATGCACGGGGCGAGACGGATGAATTCGTCAAACCCAGCGTGATTGTACAACGCGATGGTACGATCCCCCGGGTGCAACAGGGCGACGTAGTCATATTCAGCAATTATCGGGCAGACCGGGCCAGGCAGTTGACCGAAGCATTCACGGCGGCAGACTTTAACGGCTTCTCTCGTGGAAATCCCATAGACCTGACTGCGTTCGTCAGTATGACCGAATACCGATCGGACTTTGATTTCCCGGTTCTGTTTCCCCCCGCACATTTAAAAAACGTGCTGGGTGAATACCTGGCAAATTCAGGTATGACGCAATTACGCATAGCGGAAACGGAAAAATACGCCCACGTGACGTTCTTCTTCAACGGTGGCGAGGAGCGTACCTTCAAGGACGAGGATCGGATACTGGTGCCGTCCCCCCATGTTGCAACCTACGACCTGTGTCCGGAGATGAGCGCAGTTGAAGTGACGGAGCAACTGCTGGCAGCCATTTCTGCAGAAAAATATGACGTGATAGTCTGCAATTTTGCCAACGCGGATATGGTAGGCCATACGGGGAATTTTGATGCGGCAGTCAAGGCCATCGAAACCATCGATGCCTGTATCGGCAAAATCGTCGAGCAGACCCGGGGCGTCGGCGGCGAAATACTGATTACGTCCGACCACGGCAACGCCGAGCAGATGCGTTCATTCATCACGGAAAAAGTCAGGGAACACGCGCATACGGCCCATACCGGCAACCTGGTGCCGTTTATCTATGTCGGCCGTCCCGCTGAAGTGGCGCCCAGCACCACCGCGGCCTTGTGCGACGTCGTCCCGACGTTGTTACACATTATGGGTATGGCAAAACCGGAAGAGATGACCGGCAATGCCCTGTTCAGACTGTGTTGACCCTGCCAACCTGCATAGCTCGCCAATTGGCCCGGCATCACGCGTCCTGTTCAGCCATTGGCGGGCTGTGCGGACCGTTGGCAAGCAGATTACTCGTGCCGCTCTCACTGATTTCCTCGCGCACCGCGCTGCAAAGGCCGTGCGGACTGCTGCCAAGCAGATCACTCGTGTCGGCAGGGCTTCTTTTTGCATTCTGCCTCCTATTCCCCGTCTCGGGCCAAGCCGATGAAACCGCGGCCACGGAACAGGAAATCGAGGCGGTCAAGTCCCAAATCAAAGCCGTTCAGAGCAGGATCAAGTCGGCTGAAGACGAGGTTGAACAAACGCTGGCCGGGTTGCGCAAGTATGAAACCGCGGCCGCTGGCGTCACAACGGCGCTCAGGCAGATCAACTCTGATATCGATGCCGGGCAGAGCAGGCTGACGGCGTTGAATGGAGAACTCGAACAACTTGGCGAAAACCTGCGCCGGGAAAAGGCGCTGTTGTCGGAACAGGTGCGGGCTATGTACCGGACCGGCAGGAATGACTACATCAAGCTGCTCCTGAACCAGGAAGATCCGGCGCTGTTCGGCAGGGTTCTGGGCTACCATGACTATTACAACCGGGCGAGGACAGACAGGATAGAGTCAATCAGGCTCGTGCAGGAACGACTCGAGGCATTGCAGGGAAAAATCAACGGCGAAACGGAACAACTGATTTCCTTGCGCTCCGGCAAGGAAGCAAAACTGGCGGAATTAAACGCATACCGTAAAGACCGGGAGCAATTGCTTGCCCGGTCAAGGCGTTTTATCGGTGACCAGGACAGGCAATTGCAGGTCTTGCTGAAAACGGACCGGGAACTGGGAGCATTGCTCAGCGGACTCAAAAGCGCTGAGCAAAAATTTGAAGACGACGCGCCATTTATCAGCCTTAAAGGAAAATTAAGATGGCCTGTACATGGTAAAATAATAACCCGTTATGGACAACTGAAAAAAGGCGGAAAACTCAAATCTCAGGGTATCATCTTTGCTTCTGCAGCCGGAACCGCAGTACATGCCATCAGTTCCGGCACGGTCGTTTACGCGGACTGGTTCAGAAACCTGGGTTTGTTGTTGATACTGGACCACGGCGACGGATTTATGAGCCTGTACGGATATAATGAAGTTTTACTGAAGAAAGCCGGGGACCGCGTGGAGGAGAATAATCCCATTGCCAGAACCGGGGATACGGGAGGCCAGAAAAACCCCGGCCTTTATTTCGAGATAAGACGGGAGGGCAATCCGCTGAATCCCTCTCTGTGGTGCCGGAGCTGATAAATAAAAACGAACATGAATATGAACCTTGTAAAAGCAGTCATCATCTGCTTACTTTTAACCGGCCGGCTCGTCACTGCCGAAACAATCCCGGAGCATGAAGCGGGAGAATTGCCTGTAGACCAGATACGGACGTTTGCAGAAGTTTTTGCCAAGATAAAAAAGGATTATGTGGAGGATGTGGAAGACGGCATTCTCCTGGAAAACGCAATCAAGGGGATGCTGGAAGGTCTGGACCCGCATTCATCCTACCTGGATGAAGAGGCCTACCTGGATTTGCAGGAAGGGACATCGGGAGAGTTCGGCGGCCTCGGAATTGAAGTGGGCATGGAAGATGGATTTATCAAGGTGATCTCGCCTATCGATGATACCCCGGCGCAAAAAGCAGGACTGCAATCCGGCGACCTGATCATCCGCCTGGATGAGACACCGGTGAAAGGGATGTCATTGAATGATGCGGTGGCGCGTATGCGGGGAGAACCGGGCACCGATATTATCCTCACAGTAATCAGGGAAGGCGTGGAAAAACCACTGAAATTTACCCTCACCAGGGATATCATCAAAGTGAAAAGCGTAAGAGTCCAGACCTTGGAACCGGGTTTCGGATACCTGCGCATCTCACATTTTCAAACCCGTACGGCTGAGGACGCCAGGACCAGCCTGCAACAACTGAAGCAGGACAATGGCGGTAAGCTGAACGGTCTTATCCTGGACCTCAGGAATAATCCCGGCGGCATTCTCAGCGCCGCGGTGGGTGTATCCGACCTGTTCCTGGACCAGGGGCTGATCGTGTATACGGAAGGCCGTATCGATGATTCAAGACTGAGATTCAACGCAAAACCGGCAGACCTTCTGGATAATGCGCCTATCGTGGCGCTGGTAAACGCCGGTTCCGCCTCCGCTTCCGAAATCGTCGCCGGCGCCCTGCAGGATCACAAGCGCGGAATTATCATGGGGCAGAAAACTTTCGGAAAGGGCTCTGTCCAAACGGTTTTGCCCATATCCAATGCCGCGGCCTTGAAATTGACGACCGCGCGTTATTACACGCCCTCCGGCCGTTCCATCCAGGTTTCCGGGATAGACCCTGATGTCGTCATCGCCCGGGTTAAGGTTGAATCCATGGAAGATGAGGAGCCGCATGTCATTACCGAAGAAAACCTGAGCAGGCACCTGGATAATAACGCTCAGAACGGTTCCCCGGAGGGGACATTGGACGAGGATGAAGATGAGGCAGCGAAAATCAGCGCGCAGTTACTGAACGATCATACCCTGCAACAGGCCCTGAACGTTCTGAAAAGCTTGCACATATTAGCGGCCGAGGAGGAGTAAACATATTTCGGTCGCAGGCACCCGCTGTGGGCGGCTTACGCCGTGCAAATCGTCTGTCCTGACGATTTGTCATCGCATCACCTGATGAGAAATCCGGACTAAGTATTTGCCGGTGAAATTCACTACCGGACTTTCGACATCATATACCACGACGCTGAGGGCTATCTTTGCTTTCTTTCGGGTTGCCAGGGCATCAAAAAAATCTTCTATGATTTCCGGTTCTGGCGTGGCGCAAAGTGCGTAAAAGTCGCCAATCGCCGGTTTGATGTAGTTTATTTCACCCTTGTACACGGCAATATCGGCGTCAATCTCCCGTTCAACCAGTTTCACGAACAACAGGCTCCAGCCGCACAGGGCAGCGATGGAATAGGAACTGCCGGCGAAGGCCGTTTGCTTGTCATTCAGGTTGGGCGAGGCCGGGGCGCTCAGCCTCAGACGGTTTCCGTCATAACTGTCTGCCGTTATCCCCATGGCGCGGGTGATAGGAATACAATGTTCCAGCGTGTCATTCAGCAGGACGAGGGGATCAGTATCTATCATATCATATTTGAATTATCAGGGATGGATTTAAAATCCGTGCCCTGCTACCGGGATTACAGTTCGCTCAACACCTTTATCACCAGCCAGCCGCCGGCCACGCCCAGCAGCAAGGGCAACAGGGGAAACCCGCTTATCATCCAGGTACGGGGGCTGATCAGGTAGAATATCAGGGCAGCCAGTATCAGGGCACAACCGACGATCACACGGATATTATTCCTGTTGTTCCTGCGTATTTCCCTGCGGAGTTCGTCAACCTCGCCTGATTTCAAATCCACTTGGAACCTGCCGTCCTGCAGGCGGTCAACCAGTTCCATCACCTTGTGGGGGAACTGGGGCAGGCGGTTGAGCCAATAGGGAACGGTTTCCCTGGTTCCCTTCAGCATGGCCCCGAAGCCCACGCGGCCATCCATCCAGCGTTGCATGATGGGTTTGGCCGTGGCCCAGAGATCCAGGTCGGGGTAGAGCTGGCGGCCCAGCCCTTCAATATTGACCAGGGTTTTCTGCAACAACAGCAGTTGCGGCAGAATGACCATGTTAAAGCGCCGGGCCGTCTGGAACAGCCGCAACAGCAGCGTGCCGATAGAGATCTGCCGGATGGGCCGGTCGAACATGGGTTCACAGACCGTGCGAATAGCAAACTCGAGCTCATCCACCCGCGTGCCGGACGGGACCCAGCCCGATTCGATATGCAGTTCGGCGACCCGCTGGTAGTCACGGTTCAGAAATGCCAGAAAGTTATCCGCCAAGTAACGCTGGTCGTATTCACTCAGGGAACTCATGATGCCGAAATCCACCATCATGATGCGCACATGGCCGCCCTCCCCCGGCTGGACAAAGATATTGCCGGGGTGCATGTCCGCATGGAAAAAACTGTCCCGGAAAACCTGGGTGAAGAAAATCTCCACGCCGCGCTCAGCCAGCCACTTCAGGTCCACCCCTGCCTGTTGCAGGGCGGGCACGTCGCTGACGGGTATCCCGGATACGCGTTCCATCACCATCACGTCCCGGCTCGTTAATTCCCAGATGACTTCGGGTACATACAACACTTCCGAATCGGAAAAATTGCGCCGCAACTGGGATGCCGAGGCCGCTTCCCTCATCAAATCCAGTTCGTTAAACAGCGTTTTCTCGAATTCCTCTACGACCGAGGTAGGTTTCAGGTGTCTTGCGTCCCTGGAATAACGTTCCAGGGTCTCTGCAAGGATACGGATGATACCCAGGTCGCGAGCGATCACCTTTTTTATCTCGGGACGTATCACCTTGACGATCATTGCGCGGCCATCCTGGAGCGTGGCCGCGTGGACCTGGGCTACCGAAGCCGATGCCAGCGGGGTTTCGTCAAATTCATGGAATACTTCTTCAACCTTTTTTCCCAACGCCCGTTCTATGATCTCCCTGGCAATACTGCCCGGGAACGGCGGGACCTTATCCTGCAACTTTGCCAGTTCGACGGCGACGTCGTCCGGCAGCATATCGCGCCGGGTTGACAGCAACTGGCCGAACTTGACGTAAATGGGGCCCAAATCCTCCAGGGCCAGGCGCAGCCTGACACCCATGGATTCCTCAATTTTCCGGAACCAGTTCCAGGGCAACAGCCTCTGCAACCACCTGGCCGAACGGAACAGGTGCAGGGTGAAGACCAGTTCATCCAGACCGTGTTTCAGCAACACGCGCTGAATGGCAAGCAATCTGAATATCTGTCCTATGCCTAACATTTTGTTGATATTGTCCACAGGCTACACCGATGAACACAGATGATATTGGATTAATCTGCGTCAATCTGCGTAATCTGCGGATAATTTATAAACTCTTTGTTTAAGGCGTTCGAGATCATCGCGTAATATATCTACCGAATGGTTGAAGCTTTCGATTTCATCCCGCTCGGGCAATACTTCGGTTTCGTACAAGGCGTATTCACTCAGGTCCAACTCAATCTTATTTTTCAAGCGCTGTAAAAAACCGGCGCCCATGTTAACGATATTGGATGCTTTCCTGGCCAGGGTATCGCCAACCAGTCGCGCCGCCCGTTCTTCCCAATCGACCTCGAACCTGTGCAGCAATCGTTGAAAATCCTGGGCCAGACCCAAGTCTCCCCTGATCTCCAGATCTCCGGTAATAACCGGCCTGCCTTCACCGGTTGAACGCACATAAACCAGCAGGTCAAGTGGCGTGCCCCGGATCAGGACATCCCCCGTTCCTGCATAATCCGTATCAATCCGGATGCCGTGTTCTTCTATTATCAGGTTTATAACCGGCTGTGTCGTATTGATTAATTCAAGCCGGATCACCTTGCCTGACAACCCGGCCAGTGCATCGAGGGTTTCCTGATCCAGCAACAACAGCCGATTAATCAGAGGTTCCAGTGGTTTCAAGAAGATGCTCCGAAACTAACGGGGACACAGCGACCAAACCGCCGGCAGCAGGGTTCATAACTTATATCCCTTATGCAGAGCGACGATACCGCCGGATAAATTCAGGTAATCGACGCGGGAAAAACCGGCATCCTCCAGCATCGTTTTCAGACTTTCCTGGTCGGGGTGCATCCTGATCGACTCGACCAGGTATCGATAACTGTCCGGGTCCTGCGCGACCAGTTTTCCCAGAGGGGGGATCGCGTGAAAAGAATACTTATCATATACCCACCTCAACAAATCCGAGGTCACCCGGGAAAACTCGAGGATGATGACCGGGCAGCCGTACTTCAGCTTGGCATGAATGGAGCGCAGCGCGCACATCTTGTCGGTCATATTACGCAACCCTAAGGCAAGGGTTACACAATCAAAGGAGTTATCTGCGAAAGGCAGCCGTTCCGCATCTGCGCGCACATAGTGCACATTGTCGGCCAGTCCCTTGTCCACCAGCTTGTCCCTGCCGTGTTTCAGCATGGCCTCGTTGATATCACAGAGGACGACGCCACAACCCGCCTGCTTCAGCAAGGCAGCCAGGTCGCCCGTCCCCGATGCGACATCCAGAACCACGGAACCGGATCTTAACCGGGCAAGATGAACGCATAAGCGTTTCCACAGACGGTGTATGCCGAACGACATCAGGTCGTTCATCAGGTCATAGCGCCAGGCAACTGAACTGAATACATCATCCACGCGCCGGGTTTTCTCTTCCGGCGAGATCTTCTGAAAGCCAAAATCGACCGGCTGGTTCATTGCAACTGGCGTTTGTAACCGGCTTTTTCCAGCGCCGCCAGGTAGGCCTGCCAGTGTCTATCCCGATTTTCACCCAGTTGATAAAGATAATCCCAGGTATAAATACCGGAACTGTGCCCGTCGTCAAAACACAACTTCAGCGCATAACTCCCGACCGGCTCAACCGTATCGATATTCACATTCTCCTTGCCTGTCTGTAATATCTCCTGGCCCGGGCCGTGCCCGCGTACTTCGGCTGAGGGCGAATAAACCCGCAACAGTTCACAACTCAGGCTGAAACTTTTCCCGTCCGGATACTCCAGCACCAGACACCGTGACTTTTTCTTCAGGTTGACGGAGACCGGCCTCATTGCATTCTGTGAGATATTCAGGTCAAAGGATATATCGGGTTAAATCCTCGTCCCTGATCAGGTCATCCAGGTGCTCCGCCACATATTGAGCATCGATCCTGACTGACTTTTGTCCCCGGTCCGGCGCTTCGAAGGATAAGGTCTCGAGCAGGCGTTCCATGACCGTGTGCAAACGGCGAGCGCCGATATTCTCCGTGGACTCATTGACCTGCCAGGCTATTTCGGCAATGCGCGCGATACCATCTTCGGAAAATGACAAATCAACCTGTTCGGTCTGCATGAGCGCCGTGTATTGCTGGGTCAATGAGGCATCAGGCTCGACCAGGATGCGGATGAACTCATTCACCCCCAGGGCATCGAGTTCCACCCGTATCGGCAGCCGCCCCTGCAGTTCGGGTATCAGGTCGGAAGGTTTGGAAAAATGGAACGCCCCGGAGGCAATAAACAGGATGTGGTCTGTTTTCACCATCCCGTAACGGGTGGTCACCGTGGAACCTTCCACCAGCGGCAGCAGGTCACGCTGTACGCCTTCCCTGGAGACGTCTGCGCCGCTGACCTCGGCGCGGCGCGTGACCTTGTCGATTTCGTCCAGGAAAACCAGGCCGTTCTGTTCCACGTTCTCCAACGCCCTGACCTTGATCTCTTCCTCGTTCACCAGTCTCGCTGCCTCTTCCTCGGACAGGACCTTAAGCGCCTCCCTGATCCTCAGTTTTCTCGTGCGTTTTTTCTCACTGCCGATACTCTGAAACAAACCCTGCAACTGGCTGGTCATCTCTTCCATTCCAGGCGGCGCCATGATTTCAACACCAATCGCCGGCATACTCACCTCTACCTCGATTTCCTTGTCATCCAACTTGCCACGTTTAAGCATTGCGCGGAATCTGTCCCTGGTTGAACTGCC
>JAAXHV010000366.1:10007-12686 GCA_012270695.1 Gammaproteobacteria bacterium
TCAGCCAGGTCCCGCACGATGGATTCGACATCCCTGCCCACGTAGCCCACTTCGGTAAACTTGGTTGCCTCGACCTTGATGAAAGGCGCATTCGCCAGCTTGGCCAAACGCCTTGCTATTTCAGTTTTCCCCACGCCGGTGGGCCCGATCATGAGGATGTTTTTGGGCGTGATCTCGTTGCGTAATTCCTCGTCGACCTGGGCGCGGCGCCAGCGATTGCGCAGGGCGATAGCCACTGCTCGCTTGGCTGAATCCTGACCGATGATATGTTTATTCAGTTCTGCAACGATCTGTTTCGGTGTCAGTTCTTCCATTATTTTTTTGCTTCCTCAGTGGGCAGTTCCTCAATCGTGATGTTCCGGTTCGTATAAATGCAGATTTCTGCGGCAATGGCCAAAGCCTTCTCGACTATCTCGCGCGCATCCAGTTCGGTGTTTTCCATTAACGCCTGCGCGGCAGCCTTGGCGTAAGCCCCTCCCGAACCGATGGCCATTATTCCGGTTTCAGGCTCTATCACGTCGCCATTCCCGGAGATGAGCAGCGAATTGGATTTGTCGGCGACACACAACATGGCTTCAAGGCGCCGCAACATGCGATCAGTACGCCAGTCTTTAGCCAGTTCAACAGCCGAACGCACCAGGTGGCCCTGGTACGATTCCAGTTTGGCGTCAAAGCGTTCAAACAGGGTAAAAGCATCCGCAGTCCCACCGGCAAAGCCCGCCAATACCTGTTCACGATAAAGCTTGCGGATCTTGCTGGCATTGCCCTTCATAACGGTATCGCCAAGCGATACCTGGCCATCTCCACCGACAACCACTATATCGCCTCGTCGTACCGACAGGATCGTTGTTCCTCTGAATTGCTCCATTCACATTCTCTGAATCAGGCCGCGCATTTTACCAGAAAGTATCAGGGAACATCTAATTCAGGACACCCATAAATTTCCTTAAGCTGTAATTTATGGGTGTCCCAAATTTTCGTCCCGTAATTTATGGGTGTCCCAAATTTTCGGTAATTTATGGGTGTCCCAAATTTTCCAAATTTTCGTTTCCGTAATTTATGAGTGTCCCAAATTTATTGTCCACGCTATGCAGCAATTCTCAGACTTCTGTAAATACTGTGAGCTGCTCTCTTCAGGCTTTGGCTGATGGAGGAGATACTGTTCCCGGTCACTATCACGGTCAGGACCGGATGACCCTGTTTTATTTCTGTACCTTGTGCAGGAATGTCGGCGATGGAAACCCCATCCATTACAGAGCTTGCAAAGGTAAAATCCTGGGGCGCGAATAAAACAGCCTTGCCAATCAAATGGCGGGGCGCTCCTTGCTCGATGCTTAGCGACTGATTATTACAGGCTTCACAGTGGAATTTAATTGCCTGGTAGCCAACAGCCAACTCCAGTACTTCAACCGATGCGGTGTACCTGGGGTTGACTTCAACAGGGTAAATTCTGTCCCGCCACTTTATCGCGTCCACACCGAACAAGCCCATCAGTTTAAATTCAGCAGCGATCACCTCTCCGATATGGCGCCATTGTCTGTGATCGGTATCGTTCAACTCCAGCGGGCCTATGCTGCCGCAATAACTGAATTCTCCAGCATGGAATTCGGGCAAACCGACCAATTGCCGTGTCACCCCCAACAGCTGGCAGTGCTCCTGACTGCCAATGTAGACTGCGGAAAAACTATCGCCCTGGAGGTATTCCTGCAGGTAATATCGGTCATCAACGGACCGACCTTTATAGTGTCCTATACCAATACCGCCGCCGCTGCGCAAAGGCTTTATCAGCCAGTCATATTGGTTCTCAACACGGGTCATGGCAGTGCGGATTTCCGGACAGGCGATCCGGTTCCGCCGCATTGCCTCGTACAACACGGAAGGGTCCCGCACCCTGATACATACCGGTTTGGGGTTGCCCAGCAATATCCGTTGTCCGCATAACTGTTCCAGGACACCAGGATGGTTCTCCAACGCACCGGTAAACATAAACGGCGCATCAGGCGCCTTGGCAATCAGTTCGACTGCTGTCTGCGGATAGTCGGATATAACGTTCCCCCGGAACCGTTGCCGCAGGTCTTCATCCCCGAACTGATCCAGCCAGTACGGCGTATATCCGGCCCGATGCGCGGAAAAAGCCGCCGCCCTGGCGCTGGCACCGATAATGATCAATGGTTTATCGCTCATGACATCATTATAATGGCGGCATTTCGCTTCAGTGATGAAAAAAATCGTTATCTTCTCCGAGAATAACGGCTGGCACGAGCAGCGGCTGGCAAGTGCATTCAACCGCTACGGGGCACAGACACAGGTCGTATCCTTAAAAGATTGCCATATAGGGTTTGAACAAAGCCTGACGGGGCTTCACATTCCCGGTTTCGCCGATACTCTGCCGGATGCCGTTTTTGTACGAGCCGTAGCCGCGGGAAGTTTTGAAGAAGTGACGTTCAGGCTGGACATCCTGCACGCATTGAAATATTCAGGTACCGTTGTCTATAACGACGCCGTCAGTATCGAGCGCACTGTGGATAAAGGCATGACCAGTTTTCTGCTCATGCAAAACCGTGTTCCGGCACCGCCCGTCTGGGTCTGTGAAAACGCGCAAGCCGCCCATGACGTCATTCATACACAACTGAACAAAGGGCATTCCATCGTACAGAAACCCCTGTTCGGCAATTGCGG
>JAAXHV010000367.1 GCA_012270695.1 Gammaproteobacteria bacterium
CGGTTCCGTATTCAAGCCCTCTGGTATGGGCGGCATCCGTTAACTGTGTTGTTGCTGCCGTTCAGTTGGTTATACCGCCTGGCGCTGACATGTCGCAAGTTCATGTATTCGGCTGGTATCCTGCCAGCCTGCAGGCTTGCCGCGCCGGTCATTGTCGTGGGAAACCTGACGGTCGGTGGAACCGGAAAAACCCCGCTAATCATCTGGTTGGCCCACTACCTGCAATCCCGGGCTTTTAAACCCGGTATCGTCAGCCGGGGTTACGCCGGCGCGCCGCAAAAACGGGTGCGGCGGGTCGGTCCTGACAGTGATCCGGCGCTGGTGGGTGATGAAGCGGTATTATTGGCGCAACGAACCGGGTGTCCGGTTGCCGTGGCGCCGGACCGGGCAAAAGCCGCGCAAGAACTTTTGCAACAAACGGATTGCGATATCCTGCTGAGCGACGATGGCCTGCAACATACCTCCCTGGTCCGCGATATTGAAATTGCTGTGATCGACGGTGTGCGCCGCTTCGGCAATCACCACTGTCTTCCTGCCGGCCCGTTGCGCGAACCGGTAGATCGGATAAATACGGTGGATCTGGTCGTGGCCAACGGCAACGCGGCCGCGGACGAATTTCTCATGGACTACACCAGCCTGCCGGCAAGATCCCTGGACGACCGACAGGAAAGAGAGTTGGCCTGTTTCAGGCAGCAAACCGTGCACGCTGTCGCGGCTATCGGCAACCCTGAACGATTTTTTTCCATGTTGCGGCAGAAAGGGATTAATATTGAAGAGCACGTGTTTCCCGATCACTATGGTTTCAGACGCTCCGATCTTGAATTCGACGACACTGCTGCCGTGTTGATGACTGAAAAAGATGCAGTCAAATGCCGACGCTTTGCGCTTGAAAATGCCTGGTATGTACCCATAGACGTGAAACTGCCCGAATCTTTTGAACGTAAACTCAGACTGTTACTGGAGGAAGTGAGACATGGACAAGAATTTACTTGATATCCTGGTGTGCCCGGTGACCAAGGGGCCGTTGGTATATGACAAATCAAAACAGGAACTGATTTCGGTTGCCGCACGGCTGGCCTATCCGATTCAGGACGATATTCCCATCATGCTGGAAAGTGACGCCCGCGCCCTGACCCAGGAAGAAGTGGAACACTATCGAAAGTGAAACAGGATTTTCTGGTGGTCATTCCGGCCAGGTTCGACTCAAAGCGCCTGCCGGGAAAACCGTTAATCAATATAGGTGGATACCCGCTATTGCAGCACGCGTACCTGGCTGCCGTAAACAGCGGCGCAACGGACGTCATTATCGCCACCGATGACGCAAGGATTGAAGCTGTGGCACGGGGCTTTGATGCAAGGGTCGTCATGACCTCGCCGTCACACCGCTCCGGGACGGACCGTATCGCCGAAGTCGTGACCCGTCTGCGCTTGCCCGGCGACAGCATCGTTGTCAACGTGCAGGGGGATGAGCTTGATTTGCCGCCGGCCTTGATTGACCAGGTTGCCGGTAACCTGGCCGGACATGAGTCCGCTGCCATGGCGAGCTTGTATGCGCCGGTTAAATCACTGGATGAACTGAATAATCCCAACAGCGTAAAAGTGGTGGTTGATCGCCAGGGCTATGCCCTGTTCTTCAGCCGCTCACCGATCCCCTGGAAAACGCCTGCTGGCGACGCTGGAGAAATGGGTTGCCGGCACATCGGAATTTATGCCTATACCAGCGACTTCCTGAAAACCTATACGGCCTTGCCGGTCTGCAAACTCGAACAAACTGAAAGACTGGAACAACTCCGCGCTTTGTATCACGGCTACCGCATCTATATGGAACAGGCAAACGCGCAAACCGGCCTGGAGATTAACACACCTGAAGATCTTGCGTTAGCTTTCAGCAATCGCCCACAACGACAGCCAACGCTATTTTGAGGACATTGTAAAATTATCGATTGCGGTAGGTGATTCTGCCTTTTGACAGGTCATAGGGGGTCATTTCAACGGTGACGCGGTCTCCCGTGAGGATTCGAATATAGTTTTTTCGCATTTTCCCGGAAATATGGGCGGTGATGATATGCCCGCTATCCAGTTCCACTCTGAACATGGTGTTCGGCAGGGTTTCGATTATCGTCCCTTCCATTTCGATTTGATCTTCTTTTGGCATGGTTCCTCGCTGTTAAAAAATGCAACTATGCCTGAAAAATGCACTTTTTGCCATAGTGCAAATTCAGGACACCCATAAATTTCCCCCACAAATTTAGGACACCCATAAATTTCCTTAAGCTGTGTTGTGGGTATCCCAGATAATCTATGGGTGTCCCAGATTAACCTTTGTCCCAGGTTTACAGATTTGAACCCATATCCATTTTATGGGTGTCCCAGATTTATTTTCCAGATTTATAGCGGGCTAAAGGAGGGGCGCATCAGCAGTAATGTTTCAGGATATTGATAAAAATATCCCGTGGCATCAACGTTGCGCCCAGAGTTTGCAAGTGGTTGGAATGGATCTGGCAATCGATAATGCGGAAACGTCGCCTGTTGAGCATTTCCGCAAGGTGTACAAGCGCAGCTTTCGAGGCGTCTGGCATGAGACTGAACATGGATTCGCCGAAGAACACCCTGCCGATGGCCACGCCATAGAGTCCGCCCACAAGGGCACCGTCATGCCAGCATTCGGTTGAAATACCATGTCCCAGCTTGTGTAACCTGATGTAGGCCGAAGCCATGTCAGGTGTTATCCAGGTATTTGTGCCGCCGGCGCGCGGGGCTGCACAACAGCGTACTACGTCGGCAAATGCCCGGTTGAAGGTCACCTTGAATTTTTTCTTTTTCAGGGTCTTTGCCAGGCTGCGGCTGATCCTTACCTGATCTGGTTCCAGTACGCAGCGCGGGTCCGGTGACCACCAGAGAATGGGTTGCCCCTGACTGTACCAGGGAAAAATACCGCGCCGGTAAGCATTGAGCAGGGTATCAGGTTCGAGGTCGCCGCCGATAGCCAGCAATCCGTCCGGATGATGCAGGGCGGTCGAGACATCGGGAAAGTCGTTGGCTATGACGTTATCCGCAACCCAGAAGAATTGACCGTTGGTTGGATGACCTGTGCCCGGTTGCGCCATTTTTTTCGTTTTAATTAACGATAGCTGTCAAAAAAATCCAATAACAGGCTGTTAACAGTCGCCGGCTTTTCCAGCATAAACCAGTGTCCCGCATCTTCAATTCGCTCATAGCGCCAGGGACCATCCACGTTTATGTTGGAACTCTGCATCTGCGCTTCCTTCAGAAAAGGATCAGCGCTGCTCCAGATTCCCATTACCGGCATATTTATCAAGGGATAATTAAGACCGGAGTGCAGGCTGCCCCAGCCCTGGGTATTGGCGCGATACCAGTTCAGTGCCGCGGCCAAGGCGCCCGGACGGGATAAATCCCTGATGAACTGATCCTGATCGCCGCTGTGACGGGTAAGCCGCTTGAAGAAGTCCCAGTCATCAGCCATGAGGGCCGTCTCCGCTACCCCGGTTTTGTTAAAGAAATCGAAATACCATGACGCCTCCCGCTGTTCGATGGTATCCCAGCCTGGATTGCCCGAGGAACCGACCGACATGACGACCAGTTGGCTGAATCGCTCCGGTATATGTGCGGCCATGAACCAGGCCAGACCCGCCCCGAAGTCATGGCCGACCAGTCTGGACTGGTGAATATCCAACCGGTCCATGATGCCGATGATATCTGCCGCAAGAGCCTGGATATTGTAATGCTCAACGCCTTCCGGGCGGCTGGCGCCGCCGAACCCGCGCTGGTCCGGGACGATGACCCGGTAACCGCCGTCGGCGACTACTTGTACCTGGTAGCGCCAGACTTCGCGGGAATCAGGGAACCCGTGCAGGAACAC
>JAAXHV010000368.1:0-740 GCA_012270695.1 Gammaproteobacteria bacterium
AATCAGTCCGCTCAAACTCACCAAACGTGGCTTCCACCATCCCGCCGAATGTTTCAGCCGGACGTTTGGTGGTAATATTGATAGCCCCGCCAATGGTGTTACGGCCGAACAGGGTGCCCTGGGAGCCGCGCAGGATTTCTATCCGTTCGATGTCTACCACGTCCAATACGCCACCGACTGCACGGGAGGAATAAACGCCATCGATATAAGTCCCGACGCCGGGGTCCGTGGTTAAACCGAAATCCAGTTGTCCCACTCCCCGGATAAACACGGCCGCGCCGTTGGACAGGCCGCTGATCGGCGTCGTGGTATCGAAAATCACGTTAGGGGTAAAATCAGCCAGCTTCGATATGTCATTGATCATCCGCCCTTCCAGGCTTTCTTCGGTAAACGCGGTGATGGCGATGGGCGTATCCTGCAGGTTTTCCTCCCGCTTTTGCGCGGTGACGACGATTTCCTCAATCTGCGGGTAACCGGCCATCGGGACAACCAGGCCGGCGACTGCAACACTCAAAAGCAGTGAATTCAAATGGCGCTTCATAAGTCTACCCTCCGCATATCATGATTCGGCGTCCCTGCGTGGTACGAACGCTTGCCTGACCTTGTTCGGGCAGTATGGGGGGATTCAATCAGCCGGACTTAGCCGTAGCGGAAGCAAAACTTGGATGAAACGGAAATCGATGACATCAATCACAGTTGCTCCTGCTAACCTCGGTCAGATAGGTGGGGTCAGAGTAAAA
>JAAXHV010000368.1:760-1606 GCA_012270695.1 Gammaproteobacteria bacterium
AGATGTATGATAAAAGTACACATTCCGATGGGTTTTTACTCTGACCCCGGAATTTAGCGGGAATTGCTGCATTAATCATTGACTTCTTAACACGAAAATAGTGTACACTATATTAGTGTATTTCCAACAAGGCGCTGCACCATGAAAAATATTACTTTGAGTGCCAGTGAACAACTGATAGAAGCCGCACGCCAGCGCGCCCTTATCGAGCACACAACATTGAACGAGCAATTCCGGCTCTGGCTGGAAGATTATGTCCGGCGTCCCCAACAGGCCAGTACCGCGCTGAAGACCATCAGGGCGCTTCGCAGTAGTTTATTCACAGGGGGACGCAAGTTTACCAGGGATGAAATGAATGAGCGTTGATAGTTTTATCGACACCAATGTTTTCATTTACCTGTTCGATGAAACCAGCGTCGAAAAAAGCCGGATTGCAGAGGAGTTGATTCAGCAAGCTCTGGAAAACGGGAGTGGATGTATCAGTTATCAAGTCGTTCAGGAAACCCTCAATATTGTAACCAGAAAGCTCAAGGCATCGCCGGAGGAGGCTAGACGGCTGCTGGATAATGTCCTGGAACCACTCTGGCGCGTCAACCCGTCCCGGGTGCTGTTTCGGCGTGGACTTGAGTTACAATCCCGCTACAAATTTGGTTTTTATGATAGCTTGATCATTGCCGCTGCACTGGACGCGGGTTGCAGGATCTTGTATACCGAAGACCTGCAACATGGACAGCAGGTTGAAGGAGTCACTATCATCAACCCTTTTCAAACAATACCCGCATGACATAGTGTAATGGCAAAGTATGGTGATATAGGCAAGGCCAGGCAGACCAGCCGCCAGGCGCG
>JAAXHV010000368.1:1730-1927 GCA_012270695.1 Gammaproteobacteria bacterium
ACCGCATCGGCACCAGCGACCGTATGGTGGAAAAAGGCGTGGTATGGAACCAGGGCTGGGTCTATTTCGGCAAGGAAACCGAACCCATCTACAAATTCGACCTGTTGCCGGACAAACAACAAAAGTTTCCCGCGTTCATCAACCTGCAGCAGTTCTACGCGGAAGAATACCTGATCGACCTGTTTCCGGAGTACCCG
>JAAXHV010000369.1 GCA_012270695.1 Gammaproteobacteria bacterium
TGAACTACCCGAGGTTTCCGGCCCTGTCGCAAACAGGCTGAAGGATGAACTACTCGATATTCAGGAAGGCCGTGCGCCGGACAGGTTTAGCTGGCTGCATACTGCCGTAATGTAGTTTCACCCACACAACAGTACAGCAGGCACCTGATGTCTTCAAATACCACCGTACAACCGATTGAGAACCTGAGTCAGCGCGCGCTCCAGACCCGCAAAAAACTCAAGACCGCGACGCGCGACCTGTTAAATGAAATCGGATTTCATCGTATGCGCGTTCAGGATATTACCCGAGGCGCCGGTGTGGCCGCTGGCCTGTTCTATCGCTATTTTTCCGGTGTTCAGGAGATTGTTCAGGAGATTTGTGAGGACTTTATGGATGATTTAAACGCCAGGACCAGGAAATTACCTGTGCTCACTCATCCCTATGACCAGATCTTCGAGCGGCACGCCCTGGCCGTTGAATTGTTTTCAGACAATCCCGGCATCGTACGGTGCCTGTTCCAGCACGATGATGACTTTCCCCTGTTTGGTCAGATCTGGAAAGCGGCTGCGCATGAATGGAATTTGCAGGTCGCCGAGTTTCTCAAGTCACAGGCCTCGATGCCGCCGGAGCGGGCGGAACACATGGCCTATGTCCTGGGAGCCATGACGGAGGGGGTTTTCTTTCAGTACCTGATTCGACACACCAAAGACCTGTTCGATATGGGTCGGGAACCGAAAGATATTGCAGAAATCATTGCCATCATGTGGTACCGGACGATCTTTCTGGAAGATCCTCCCGCGGATAAATTGAATGTCGATAACCCGTTGACGGTTTAATGGTGTTGGAAACGAAGACAGAAGAAGACAGGGACGGACCACTATAACTCTATCCAACTGTTTGTTTCCATTGAGTTAATTTGCCATATACGGATGAAATTCCCTCTTAAAACCCTCTTTTTGCTATCAAAAGCGAGGCTTTAAGATCTCAGCCTGTTTGACAGTGTTGCTCCCCTGGCATGCCGGGCCTGCCTGCACGGGGTGTGATGCTCCTTAAAACCATGTTTTGGCGTATGAAAAACGCAGTTTAAGCCTGCCCAAAGCAGGTCTTGTTTGGCAGATGCTCTTTATTATCAGCAACTTCTGTCATGTTGAACTGGTCTGACCCCTCGTCCGCACACACAACAAGAAACAAGTTGAATGTGAATTCAGTTTCAGCTAGTATGAACGTAGTGCATTCTCAATAATTCCCGGCTGTTTTATAAATACAACACCTCATGAGGAGGATTGCCAGATGCAACTGCAAACCACTGTCCCGCAATTAC
>JAAXHV010000370.1:0-442 GCA_012270695.1 Gammaproteobacteria bacterium
GAGTCATTGTTCATTGAAGGGGTATCTGCGGTCTCCGTCTGCGCCGCTCCACTCGTTCCGGGACTGCCGGGCCAATCGCTCTACCTGCGTCCGTTGATGTTCGGCACGCAGCCTTCACTTGGCTTGGCGCCCTCCGACCGTTTTACGTTCCTCGTTATCGCAAGCCCCTCGGACGCCTTGATCACCGGCAGCCTGCGGGTCGTGGTGGAACGGGAGGGAACCCGCGCCTCAACAGGCGGCACCGGCAATGCCAAGGCCAGCGGTAATTACGGCGCATCCCTGCATTCCTCGATGGCTGCAATGGATAGCGGCTTCGACCAGCCTCTCTGGCTTGATGCACGCGAACAGAAATACATCGAAGAACTGTCTGCCATGAATTTTTTTGCGGTGATTGATGGAGAGTTGCATACGCCTGTAACAGGCGGCACGATTCTCCCCGGTG
>JAAXHV010000370.1:515-1430 GCA_012270695.1 Gammaproteobacteria bacterium
CCTTTGCCTGCGGCACTGCGGCCGTCATCGCCCCCGTCAGCGTGATAGGAGAAACAGATGGCGCCAAGTATGAATTACCCGAGGTTTCCGGCCCCGTGGCAAACAGGCTGCGGAATGAATTGCTCAACATTCAGGAAGGCCGCGCGCCGGACAGGTTTAACTGGCTGTATACTGCCAACACGTCGGACTTAGGCCAAGCAAACGCCTGATGCCTTCAAATACCAGGACAACTGTACAGCCCATTGAGAACCTGAGTCAGCGCGCACTGCAGACGCGCAATAAACTCAAGGCCGCGACGCGCGACCTGTTAAATGAAATCGGATTTCATCGCATGCGCGTTCAGGATATTACCCGGGGCGCCGGTGTGGCCGCCGGGTTGTTTTATCGCTATTTTTCCGGTGTTCATGAGATCGTCCAGGAGATCTGCGAGGACTTTATGGATGACCTGAACGCCAGGACCAGGAAATTACCTGTGCTGACTCATCCCTATGACCAGATCTTCGAGCGGCATGTCCTGGCCGTTGAGTTGTTTTCAGACAATCCCGGTATCGTACGTTGCCTGTTCCAGCACGATGATGACTTTCCCCTGTTTGGCCAGATCTGGAAAGCGGCTGCGCACGAGTGGAATTTACAGGTAGCCGATTTTCTCAAGTCACAGGCGTCGATGCCGTCGGAGAAGGCGGAACAGATGGCATATGTCCTGGGAGCCATGACGGAGGGAGTTTTCTTTCAGTACCTGATTCGCCACACCAAAGACCTGTTCGATATGGGGCGGGAACCGAAAGATATTGCAGAAATCATCGCCATAATGTGGTATCGGACGATCTTTATGGAAAATCCTCCCGCGGATAAATTGAATGTCGATAACCCGTTGACGGTTTAATGGTGCTGGAAACGAAGACAGGGACGGACCAC
>JAAXHV010000371.1 GCA_012270695.1 Gammaproteobacteria bacterium
CACGCCGGTGTCCGTGTACGTGGTCGGCGCCGGCGCCGTTTCCGGGGTGTTCGCCACCCAGGCATACCATACGGGGGTGCATGCCGTCGCCCCTTCCTCACAACGATACAGGTTGTAACCCGTGATGTCGTTGGACGGTTGCGTCCAACTCAGGCTGACCGACGTGGCGCTGGTGTCCGTGACGGTCAGGTTGGTCGGGGCGCCGGGTGGCGGGTAGGGAACCGTGGCCGTCACCTCGTTCGACCAATTGCCCCCCGTACCCCGATACGCCGCCACTGCATAACGATAGGTCTTCCCGGAAGACACGCCGGTGTCCGTGTACGTGGTCGGCGCCGGCGCCGTTTCCCCGGCATAAGCCACCCAGGC
Source organism: Gammaproteobacteria bacterium (assembly GCA_012270695.1). GTDB lineage: Bacteria > Pseudomonadota > Gammaproteobacteria > Eutrophobiales > Eutrophobiaceae > JAAXHV01. The sequence continues at coordinate 367 of JAAXHV010000371.1, forward strand.
ATACCATGCGGGGGTGCATGCCGTTGCCCCTTCCTCACAACGATACAGGTTGTAACCCGTGATGTCGTTGGACGGTTGCGTCCAACTCAGGCTGATCGACGGGGTGGTGGTCGCTGTGGCGGTCAGGTTGGTCGGCGCGCCGGGTGGCGTCTGTGCATGGGCCGTGCCGGACGTCATGCCAGCGACTACAAGGATAAACCACCCTGCCAGACAGGAGCGCCAGTGTGTCACACCGGCTGAATGAAGACGTTTTATTATCGGGTAAAGTTTTTTCATACCACCCCTTGGTACGTTTAAGTTACATCCCTCTTGATCTCTCCCTTATCAGAATCGATACGTCGCGCCGAACTGTATATTCCGACCGTATACGCTGTAGGACCCCTGCAGGCTGTCCACGCCATAATAGTTATCCCTGGCTTCATCCAGCAGGCCATATCCTTCGACAAAAAACCGGATACGTTCATTGAAATCGTAGCTGGTCTGAAAGGCCAAATCGCCTTCCCCCCGATTCGTCGTGAAAGCCCGCGCTGGCCTTTGTGGCCGGGTGAACTCGGACCTGAAACGATACGATACCCGGGCGTTAAACTTGTCGCGGTTATAGTGCAATGTGACGTTGCCCACGTGGTCGGACTGCCCGTCCAGGCCAAACGTGCTTGAATTAAAGGTCTCGGACAGCTTGATATTGGAATCGGTGTAGGAATACGTCGCGTAAATACCCAGGTAGTCGCCGTGCCGCAACGGCAATAGCGCATTCAGGTCGGATTGAAAAGTGATTTCAGCGCCGAATATTCTGCCTCCCTCGCCATTTGCCGGGATATATGAAATCGTAGTCTTCGGCGGCAGCCCCGTCTCAGGCCTTTCTTCTATGGACACGACCCTGGCCTGGGTGATGAATGTATTCATATCCTTGTAGAAAAAGGCCACTGCAATGGCGCTGTCCCTGTCAAAATACCGCTCAAAACTCAGGTCCACCTGATCCGCAATAAACGGCTTGAGAAACGGGTTGCCGCCGCCGAAGGCGCCACTGTAGACCGTCTCCCCCCATTTATCCGTGCCGGGGCTTAAAAAGGTCACGGCCGGGCGTGAAAGCACGCGCGCCGCGGCGAGCCTGACGATGATGTCCTCTGTTGGAAAAAAGTTGATATTGGCCGACGGCATCACTTCGGTGTATTCATCACTGGTGGTAACCGCTAATGCTTCTCCCTCAACACTGGATGTCCCTTCGGTATCCACGTCTGTCGTGACCACGCGCACGCCAATATTTCCGGACGTGGGAATGCCGGCAAAAACGTAAGTCTGAAAATCCAACTGCGCGTAGTAGGCGCGCACGTCTTCCTCAATGAAATGACTGCTGGAAGGCTGGACTACCGGCTCAACCCCGGCAAAAACCGTATTTCGCACCCGCTGTGTGTCCAGGACAAGGACCGGATTGGCGTCAAAGGCGGAGTCGGCCTGGGACTGCTCATACACGTCGAGAATCACACCAGGGTCGATCGCGACCGCTCCCCCAACAGTCGGCTCAACACGGACATCCTTGCGAACAAGGGTATTATCACGATTCACAAACCGCAAACCCAGCTTAAATGCAGTAAGGAATGAGGAATCGAGCGCATATTCGGCATCAAAGCGGTAGGTATAAATCTCATCTTTGCGCGTATCATCAATGATGCGCAGGCCATCGATTCGATTTGTGGCAGGGTCAGCAAAATCCAGGGGTGAGATCAGGAATGCGGCGCTTGCTGCATTTTCTCCGAACGCCGCAACCGGACGCATCAGAGTAAGCGCGTCTGGCGCGCCGCTATAAGGCCGATGGTGTATATTAATATAGGTGTTGTCCCCATCTGCCTTTGACCAGGAAAAATCCGTCGTCAAGGTCAACCTGCCAGGGCTTAATTTTCCTTCGATGCCATAACTGTGCAGCTTGCTGCTCGCATCATCAAACCCATTGGTGGCGGAGAGATCCTGGCCCCAACCCCGATCAAGACAGGTATTGGTATCGTCATGCAAACAGGTCACCGTTGCCCCGATCAGGTTAAAACCGTCTGTTTTCACGTCGCTGTAGGTGTTGCCCCAACTGCCAAGCCCTCCCTGGGCCAACCCGACAGCAGTGGCATCCTGGCTAAACTGCGAATAAAAACCGTCGAAATTGACTTCGAAGCTCTCAACAGGCTGCCATTGAAGCGTGCCCAGGACAGAGTGGCGTTCACTCGTGCCGTTAAGAACCGTGTTTTCATTGCCATAAGGGATATTGAAGGAATTGTCAGGATCGAAGCCGGGAGGAATACCATCGATAGTTCCGCCCCACGCGACCGTCCTGGGTTCGTAGACGTACGAACTGGCGCTGATCAGGGGGGCATATTGACCGGCGTAGCCAAGGCCCACGCCCAGTGTGTCATCGGCAAACTGGTCAATATAGGTAGCGCTGCCGCGATAGCCGAACTCTTCCGCATCCGGTAAATCGCCGGCCAAGTCGTTGTAGCGTCCGCGAAAATTCAGGACTACGGAGCGCTCGCCCCACTCCAGGGCCCTGGCGGTTTTCATATCGACTGTGCCGCCGATCCCGCCCTCAACCTGCTCGGCGGCTGGCGCTTTATACAGTCTTGCGCTGGAGATCATCTCGGCTGGAAACAAATTGTATGAGATGCTTCGGTCACCCCATTCACTGGCAAGGTCGCGACCATTCAACGTGGCATTGGTCAATATCGAACCCAGGCCGCGGATCGAAATGTTGTTGGCGCCGAAAGCATTCCGTGTATAAGAAACCCCCGGCAACCTGGCCAGTGATTCGGC
>JAAXHV010000372.1 GCA_012270695.1 Gammaproteobacteria bacterium
AAATTTTCATTCGACCTGATGCAAGGCCTTTTCCCAACCTGTAAACAGTGATAATGTACGGAAAAGTGCTGTACATTAGAGCCAATGCTGATATGCTTGGCAGTAAGTTAAAATATTCATTGGAGAAGCTAAATCATGGCAACATCACGTATAGATATGAGAGTCGATGAGACCATTAAGGCGGCTGCAGAAAAAGCGGCAGCTCTTGAGGGTATGAAGAGCCTGACGGAATACGTTGTTCGACTGATTGAGAACGATTCACAACGGGTAATCAAGGAGCATGAATCGATCACCCTCGAGGATGACGTATTTGATCGATTTATCCGGGCTTGTGAGGCAGCACAAGCGCCTGATCAAAAACTGCGGGCAGCCAGGGAGCTGGCCNNGGCAGAAGAATATCCGGTGACCCCTTCGTCACAATTCGTAGAACTGGATAAAGCCATTCATAATCGCAAATCTTTCGACTGCGGCACGGAAGAGTTGAACCTGTTCCTTCAGCAGAGTGCAGTCAGGCACAGGGCGGCGGGTATCAGTATGACAATGGTGTTGCCAGCCAAAGAGAGCAAAGCGGATATCTGCGTCTACTACACCCTGTCCCACACTGAGATCAAACGACAGACGTTACCGAAGTCAGTCGCAAAGAAGTTACCTTATTATCCGCTTCCCGTGATGCTGATAGCACAACTCGCAGTAAACAAGAAAGTCCAAAGTCAAGGGCTTGGTAAAATCACACTGGTTCGCGCATTACAACATGCCGGAGAAATCAATGAGCATTTGCCCTCTTATGCCGTAGTGGTTGATGCTTTGGGTGATCAGGTTCAGGGATTTTACGAGCAATTCGGTTTTGCAACTCTCGACACCCAGGGCCATCGCAAACGCCTCTACCTGCCTATGCAGACTGTTGTGCAATTATTCAGCGAACAATGACAAACGCCATGCAGTTTATCACAGACCCGTTCTTTTACTTCATTGCCGTTCCCGCCGTGCTATTTGTCGGCATTGCTAAGGGCGGTTTTGCCGGCACCTTGGGAGCTGTTACCGTTCCCCTGATGTCATTCGTCGTCGACCCGTTCACGGCCGCTGCCATACTGCTGCCGATCCTGTGTGTCATGGATATCCTGGCCGCCTGGAATTTTCGCCACAGTTTTGACGTTTCCTACCTGAAGGTCCTGATTCCCGGCAGCGTCATCGGTATTGCCTTGGCGGCGCTGCTGATGGGCAGGTTGACAGAAGACCACGTACGCATCATGGTCGGGATCATCGCTGTCAGTTTCAGCCTGAATCATTGGCTGCGCCTGTCCGAGCGCGTTACGAAGCCGGGGAGGGCGAGCGGTTATTTCTGGGGAGGGGTTGCCGGATTCACCAGCACCCAGGTGCATGCCGGCGGCCCGCCGCTGAGTGTCTACATGCTGCCTCAGCGCCTGGAAAAGAAAACGATGATCGGCACGATGGTCATGTTTTTCTTCTTTGTCAATTACGTGAAACTGATACCCTACACTTACCTGGACCTGTTGACCTTGCGCAATCTGACGACCTCGCTGATACTGATGCCCATCGCGCCGCTGGGGATCAAGCTGGGGTACTGGCTTTTGCATAAACTCTCCGAGGAACTGGTGTACAGGATTTTGTACCTGTCGCTTTTTATCCTGGGGATTAAAATGATTTTTGACGGTTTATAAATCCGGCTCTCCATGAAAATCATCTGGCTGGTTAATTTCGCCATTTTGTTTGCCTTCATCAAGGTATTTGAAATACCTTCGATGATCCCG
>JAAXHV010000373.1:0-397 GCA_012270695.1 Gammaproteobacteria bacterium
CGCAACCTCAATGTAAACCTTGGCGGATTTGCCTCGGTTGACGCCCAGAATGCCGATAGTTTCGAGATCGGCGCCAGGGGTCTCATCGGGGGACGCGTGTACTTCGATATCGCCGGATTCATTATGGAAGTGGAAGACGAGGTGGTCAGCGTCACCAATATCGGCAACCGTTCATTTTTTGAAAATGCCGATACCGACCGCAACGGCATTGAGGCTGCCATCGTCGTTGACATTATGGAAGGATTGCAGCTGACCGCGTCTTACACGTATTCAGACTTCGAGTTCGATAGTTTTTCCACGAACATGGCGGCTGAGGGAAAAATGTTGCCGGGTATTCCGGAGAACCAGTTTTTTGCCGAACTGGCGTATAGTCACGATTCGGGGTTCTACCTGAGCT
>JAAXHV010000373.1:452-4543 GCA_012270695.1 Gammaproteobacteria bacterium
TGGGATATCCTCGCGGTTGACGACCTAGCGGTGAATAACACCAACAGCGTCATTTCCGATTCCTATGAAGTATCGAATCTGAGGGCGGGACACCGCGTGCAGCTTGCAGGGTTTGAGCTATCCCCGTTCATTGGCATCAACAACCTGTTTGACACAAAATACATGTCCAACCTGCGCCTCAACGGGTTTGGCGGCAGGGTGTTTGAACCGGCGCCTACACTGAACGTCTACGGCGGGGTGTCAGTGAGGTTGAATTACTGAGTTCAGGGCCAGAGTCTGTCCGTTTGCAACGCTTCGAGAAACCGTTCCACAGGCCATACGTCAATGCCATCTTCAGTTTGGAAGGCGCGTTCGCCGTCATAGACAAGAACGCAGCGAACCAGGCCCGGCAGGTCTCTGACGGCGCGTAATCCTTTCAGCAAGCCGGTGTTATACCGGCTTGCTGCCTTCGTCTCGATAGCGAGATATTCATTGTCACGGGTGAGCAGAAAATCAACTTCTGTCCTCGATTCGACAGGAGCCCAGTAATAGATGTCATCAAACACCGGTTGTTCCTCCGCGTGAGTGCGCAGCAGGCTTAGTATCCAGCCCTCGAACAAGGCGCCCCGTTCCTCCATTGACACAGGCCCGAACTGGCGTTTCACGGCTCGCACCAGGCCGGGGTCCACCCAATAAAGTTTCGGACGCCGTCGTTCCCGCACCCGCAGTTTGGCCTCATAAGCAGGTAACCTCCAGGTGAGCAGAGTGTCTTCCAGCACATCCAGGTAGCCGGTAACGGTAGTGCGCGCAACGCCGGCGTCTCGGGCAATGCCGGTTACGTTCAGAGTCTGTCCATGCAACAGCGCGGCAACAGGCAGGAAACGAACAAAACCCGGGAGGTTACGGACGACCGCTTCCGCGCGTATCTCTTCCCGTAGGTACAGTTGCGTATAGCTTTCGAGCACCTCACGGCGGTCCTCTGCAGCCCGGATCAGGGGAATGCTACCGTACCTGAGCACGTCATCCAGCTTGAAATCGGCGCCGAGCTCTTGGGGAACCAGCGGATACATGGCTTTGCGGCTTGCGCGCCCGGCCAGCAGGTTCGTACCCGCGGTTTTGAGTTTGCGTGCGCTGGAGCCCAGCAGGGCAAACCGCAGGTCTCGCTCTTCGATCAGTCGGTGCACCTCATTCAGAAGAGAGGGAATACGCTGTACCTCATCGATAACAACCCAATCGCCACGCGCGACGGTGGAAACCATTGCCCGAAACAACGACGGGTCAGCCAGGAGATCGTGGAACAGCGCCTCATCCAGCAGGTCGAGGCGCACTGCATTCGGCAACGTTACCTGGGCCCATGAACTCTTGCCAACCCCCCGTACACCGAACAGAAAAAAACTGCGCGATGGCAATTGAATGATTCTTTGGTATATCATGTCGTCTAAAATAGCCGAAAAATGACGGTATTATAAGCAATATTTTGGTATTATCCAAGAAGTATGATCTTGCCCTATGGTGATTACTGATAGGCACATCACGCTCCGCGAGTAATCCTGTTAAAATGCGAGACAGCTATGAAATATATTGAAATTACGGAATTCGGCGGTCCCGATGTGTTGCAAATAGCAGAAGGGGAAGCGCCAACTCCGGGCAATGGGCAGGTGCTGATTAGAGTCGCTGCAGCCGGTATCAATCGTCCTGACGTGATGCAAAGACAGGGCAAATATCCCCCGCCGCCCGGTGCGTCGGCCATTCCCGGTTTGGAAATAGCAGGCGAAGTTATTCAAACCGGGGAGAGTGTGACCTGGCCGCAGCCGGGAAATCAGGTCTGCGCGCTGATAGCCGGCGGTGGCTATGCCGAACTTGCCGTCGCCGATGCGCCATTGTGTTTGCCGGTAGCTGGTGGACTGGCGCCGGTCGAAGCGGCTGCCCTGCCGGAAACCTTCTTCACCGTCTGGAGCAACCTGTTTGACCGCGCCGGGCTTAAGGCGGGGGAGTCGGTTTTAATCCACGGTGGCAGTAGCGGTATCGGCACAACCGCGATCCAGTTGGCAAAAGCGTTTGGCGCAACCGTGTTTACTACGGCCGGCAACGAAGAGAAATGCAGGGTGTGCCGTGAATTGGGCGCGGACCTGGCGATAAATTACAACGAAGAGGATTTTGTTGATGCATGCCGGAACGCCACTGGTGGTAAGGGAGTGGACGTCATCCTGGATATGGTGGCGGGAGACTACACAAATCGCAACATTGCCGCAACCGCGGTGGAAGGACGTTATGTCATTATCGCAGGTTTGCGGGGGTTTTCAGCGGAAGTGTCCATCCGTTCCATCATGTTGAAGCGCCTGCTGATAACCGGCTCAACACTGCGCCCCAGGCCGGTCGAGTTCAAGGCGGCTATAGCAAGCGGCTTAAAACAACGGGTCTGGCCCCTGCTTGAATCCGGCCAGGTAAAACCCGTCATTCATACGGTTCTGCCGTTGAGCAAGGCCAATGAAGGCCATCGGTTGATGGAATCGAGCCGGCATATCGGAAAAATTATGCTGCGGGTCCCGGATTAAGAAAAAAGGGGACACCCATTTATTTTTATTCCATCGTCTCGGGGCATACTCTGTCATCCTGAAAAATAAATCTGTCCCCTTTTCTTTTGATTTCTTTATAATTCGGCCTACACGGAGCACAATACAATATCTGGAGTTCAGGCAATGCCGAAAATCACCTATATCGCATTCGATGGGACAGAAACGACAGTAAACGCCAAAGAAGGCATGAGCGTCATGCAAACCGCCGTTAATAACGGGGTTGACGGTATCGTAGCCGAATGCGGCGGCGCATGCAGTTGCGCCACCTGTCACGTATATGTAGATGAGGGATGGTTCGATAAGCTGCCGGAAGCGCAGGCAATGGAAAAGGAAATGCTGGACTTTGTCATGAGTCCCCAGCCCACCAGCCGGCTCAGCTGCCAGATCAAGGTGACCGCAGAACTGGACGGCCTGGTTGTGAATACGCCGGAATCGCAGTATTGACGCATATCATCGCCGAACCCCTGACTGCCGCTTTCGGCCTCATATTCTACTATTACTACTCATTGGGACAACTCCCCGAATCCCACCAAGTCGCGCAGCAGTAAACGCCTCTAATCGAACCGCATACCGGATCAGAACTATTTACATGTCCCGATTCGACAGTAAACTTCGTGTCTATCCCTCCCCAACAACTCCAGGTAGGTTTCATGTCAACTTTGACTTCCATCTTGTAAGAACAATTATTTCTGACGGTTATCGTGTGGTCGCCCGAGTACTCCTTGCTGGACCACGTCGCACAATTCGGCATCTTCACACGCTTTGACTGGCCGCAACCGTCGTCGGCATATACCAGTCCTGCAAGGCCGAAAACAGCAAGGGTAAAGTAACAGATGGTGAATATAAGTTTCGCTTTCACTTTGATATCCTCCTCCCGACAATCAGCCGGGATCGTTTCACTCTCAGTTTGCATGTGTCCTGTTCCTTGGTCCTGCTAACTTCTTGATCTAATTGACCGGCCACAGAATCAGATACTGTCCTTGTTCAGTATAACTCCCAGATAATATCTGCGTAATCTGCGTATGGTAATACAGACTGTTATATTCTTTCAATCACCACGGCTATACCCTGGCCGATGCCGATGCACATGGTAACTAATGCGTAGCGGCCTCCGATATTTTCCATTTGCCGTAAAGCCGTCAGGATGAGGCGTGCGCCGGAGGCACCCAGCGGGTGGCCGATGCTGATGGCGCCGCCGTTGGGATTGACCCGGTCGTCCTGAAAATCAACCTGCAGTTGTTTCAGGCAGCCCAGTACCTGGGTGGCAAAGGCCTCGTTGATCTCTATAACGTCCATATCGGACAACGACAGTCCCGCGCGTTGCAGGGCTTTTTGTGACGCGGGGACGGGGCCTACACCCATTACCCGGGGCTCAACTCCGGCGATGGCGCCGGACAGGATGCGCGCCCGTGGCGTCAGTCCCAGTTTTTTGCCGATGTCCTCATTGCCCAGCAGCAGCGCAGCAGCGCCGTCGTTGATGCCGGAAGCATTGCCGGCGGTGACGACGCCGCCTTCAAACAAGGTGGCCAGTGTGGA
>JAAXHV010000374.1 GCA_012270695.1 Gammaproteobacteria bacterium
GTGGACCTGGCGGAAGCTGTCGACGGCGTGGAGTTGATCGTGATCCCGCTGCCGGCGCTGGTCCATGACGCCCTGGCGCGGGAACTGGCGCCTCACCTGCAAGACGGCCAGGTCGTTTACCTGCCGCCCGGCACATTCGGCAGCTACCTGTTTGCCCGTGCCATGCGTGATACCGGCAACCAGGCCGATACCAGTTTTGCGGAAACCGGCACTTTGCCTTACCTGGCCAGGAAACGCGGGCTCAATCTGGTCGCCATCAGCGGCTATGCCACCCGCCTGCCCAGCGGCGTGTTCCCGGCAAGGAACTCGCAACATGCCTTCCCCATACTGGAACAGGCATACCCGGTCATTGAACGCCTCGAAGACGCGTTGAGCGGCGCCCTGATGAATGCCGGACCCATAATTCATCCGCCCCTGATCATGATGAACGCCGGTCCCATGGAGCATTTTGACAAGTGGGATATCCACAACGAAGGCACGCAACCCTCCATCCGTCGTGTCACGGATGCACTTGACGCGGAGAGGATTGCCGTTCGCGAGGCGTTCGGTTACGCCCCGCCCCATTTCCCGTTAGCCGACCATTACAGCCTGGAGGGCGATGAGTGGATGTACGGCAATGCCGCCCATGAAAAGCTGACGGACAGCGAGGATTGGCGCGAAAACATCGACCTTATCAAGCACCGGTATATGACCGAAGACATGGAGTTGGGATTGGCTTTGCTGGTCTCATGCGCCGACTACCTCGGCCTGGACGCACCCGTCAGCCGCGGTCTGCTGGCCCTGGGCTCGGCGGTCACAGGACGGAACTTTCTTGAGACGGGCCGCACCCTGAAGAACCTGGGACTGGCGGAGCTGGACCGAGATGCCCTGGCGGAATTGTTGTACGAAGGTATCCGCGGATGACACAGATTATTGCAGATCACCGATGACGGATAAACGTATCCTGGCCGTCGGCGCCGGGCGCATGGGCAGGGGCATCGCCCACATGTTTTCCTACGCGGGCTATCCGGTGACGCTGCTTGACGTCAAGGACCGGGACGAGGACGGCTTCAGGCAACTGGCCAGGACCGCCCTGGCTGAAATTGAAGCAAACCTGGTGTTCCTGTCCGGGCTCGGCTACCTCAGCCAGGCGCAAGTAAAAAAAGTCCTCGATCTTGTTTATGTCAAGCCGCGTGTGCACGCCGCCGGTGAGCTTGCCGCGGCTGATATCATTATTGAGGGGGTTCCGGAGACCCTGGAGGCGAAAAAGAAGGCGCTTGGACTGATCGGGGAGCAGGTCCGCGATGATGCCATCGTGACCTCGACCACCTCATCCATGCTGGTGACCGAACTGCAACAGTGGGTGGCGCGACCGGAGCGTTTCCTGAACACCCATTTTCTCAACCCTGCCTACCTTATCCCGTTGGTGGAGGTCAGCCCCTCCCCGGATACCGCGGAAAACGTGGTGGAAGAAATTATTTCCCTTTTCAGGGCCATCGGCAAAGTGCCGGTCAGGTGCGCTGCCTCGCCGGGCTTGATCATTCCGCGCCTGCAATCGTTGCTGATGGCGGAGGCCTGCCGCATGGTGGCGGAAGGCGTCGCCACGCCGGCAGAGATCGACCGGGCCATTACTCACGGCTTTGGCCCGCGCTATTCGACCCTGGGCGTGATGGAGTTCATCGACTGGGGCGGCGTCGATATCCTCTACTACGCCGGCCACTACCTCTCCAAAGCCCTTGATTCGCCGCGCCATGCCCCGCCGGAGGAAGTGACAAAAATGATGAAAGACGGGCGCAAGGGCCTGCGCGAGGGTCGGGGATACTATGATTTCCGCGGCATCGACGCCGACGCCTGGCAAAAGGAAAAGCTGACGCGCTTCGTGAACCTGCTGGACAGCCTGGGGCAAATTCCCCGGCCCGGCGTTGAAGCGTAAGGAAATGCCGGGTATTTTTTATCTTTCGTTTACCCGAATATCAATCACGAATCAGTCCCATGTCGAATAAACCCTTCCAGACGAGCCATACGTTCCCTCAGGTCAGCGATTTCCTGTGACATGTGGGAGTTTAATTCTGACATACGGGAGTTTAATTCGACAATATCCACGTGCAAGCCTCTATAAATTGTCCCTACCCCTACTATGATTGTAACTATGACAGCTATCGTATCCAGATCCATGGTTAACACCCTCTATTTAACAAAATTAATTTGGCACTGCTTCGACGAACCATTATATTTAACCCCGCAAACTTAAACATCCAGTACTGCCATTCGCCCTATTAACCGGTCGACTGCAAAAATAATGCACAGGCACAAGACATGATAAGACAAAAAGCAACCCATGTCCATTGGCATCACGGAAATATCAGCCGCGCAGACCGGCATCGGTTTCTGCGGCAGAAGGGGGCGACACTCTGGTTTACCGGTCTCTCGGCCAGCGGCAAGAGTACGATTGCGGTGGCGCTCGAGGAAGCCCTGTACGAACGCGGGAAACTGAGTTATCGGTTGGACGGGGATAATATCCGCCTGGGCATCAACAGGAATTTAGGTTTCTCCGCAGAGGATCGAACGGAGAACATCCGCCGCATCGGTGAGATCTCGAAATTGTTTGTGGATGCGGGCCTGCTGGTCCTGTCCAGCTTCATCAGCCCCTATCGGGCAGATCGCGACCGGGTACGCGAGCAGCACCGGGACGCGGGGTTTGATTTTATCGAAATCCACGTGGATTGTTCACTGGAGACCGCGGAGCAACGCGACCCCAAGGGCTTGTATAAAAAAGCCCGGGCAGGGCAGATTAAAAACTTTACCGGGATTAACGCTCCCTATGAGGAACCCGAAAGCCCGGAAATCCATCTCCACAGCGACCGGATGACGCTCGCGGAAGAGGTTGAAACAATCGTTAACTACATGAAGGATAAGGGAATTATCCATATCGATTAGCCCGGATATCGCACCGATCGATGCAACGTGAACAACGATAGGAATCCGGTTGTCATCAGCTACGCGGCCAGCAGAGTGGGACGGCTGGAACAAACGCGGTTTGAGCATGAAGTCCTGGCGGAACTGGTCATCAGTGCGGTTCGCTCTGCCGGTCTTGACAAAACCGATGTTGGCAGCGCAGTCTTCACCGGTCCGTCTCCCGCCACTCGCCAACTGGGTTTCTCCACGTTCATGCTGAGCCGACTGGGATTGCGCTGTCACGGACAGATTGCCGAAGTCAGAAATCTGGGCATAACCGGCGGCCTGGCTTTCGACCAGGCCAGCGCTGACGTGCGGAACGGGCGGGTGAATGTTGCCCTCGCGCTTGGAATAGAGTACAACTCAGGCGCCGATGCCGCGACTATGATGGAACGCGCGCTGCGCGTGGTCGGCGATGTAAATTTCCAGTCTCCGTTCGGACTGACACCGATTGCCTGGTATGCCCTGGACGCGGACCGCTACCTGTTTGAGACGGGGGCCACGCGGCGAGACCTTGCCGCGATTGCGGTTAAAAACCGCCGACACGCCATGCTCAATCCGCTTGCGCAGTTCCGGACTCCGTTAACGATTGACGCGGTAATAGAGCAACAACCTGTCGTTGAGCCGCTCGGTCGCTACGACGTGCCGGCGCGCAGCGATGGCGCTGTCTGCCTGGTAATCACATCCGAACAGGTCGCACGCCAACTTGGCAAACCCTTCATACGGGTAGTGGGGCGGGGATTTGCTCACGACGGGCGCCACCAGATGGGCTGTACTCCCCATGACATGACTGATTTTCCCGCGGCCAGGGAGGCAACCACGCAGGCACTGGAAGCCGCCGGCATAAGCTTGGAACACGTCGATGTGGCGGAATTGTACGCTCCCTGCACCATCACTGAGGCATTGGTTAACGAAGCAATCGGGCTGGTGGATAAAGGCAGGGGAGCCGTCGCCGCAGCTGACGGCGAAACTGCAATAGGCGGGCGTATCCCGGTATGTACCTCCGGCGGCTGCCTCTCCCGGGGGCATCCACCCGGGCTGACCGCCCTGTACGGCATTGCTGAATTATTCGACCAACTCCTGGGTAGGGCAGACGGCCGCCAGGTGGTTAACGCACGGCTGGGACTGCACCTGTGTGAACTGGGTAACTACAATGCCGCCCTCGCCCACGTGATGGTTGCCGGTAGCTGACCGTGGACATTATCAGAATCCCAAAACGTCTTCCCCTTGTACCGGAATACTCCGGCTTCTCAGAAACATTCCGGCAGGGACTGGAGGCAGGTAAATTCATGACGACCGCTTGCTCCTCATGCGGAGACCTGACGTTCCCACCCAAACAACACTGTCCGAACTGCTGGTCGAGCGAGATGAACTGGACTGAACTGTCGGGACACGGAACCCTGTATGCGAGGACAACCATCCATGCCGCCGCCACCCAATTCCGCGATGAAGTCCCGTTCAGCGTCGGTATTGTCGACCTGCAGGAAGGCATAAGGCTGGTTACGGGATTAATCGACGAACCGGTGAAGATCAAAAACGACGCAGCAGTCAAACTGGTCATATTGTCCTACGATGATGGGCTGTTGTTCGCTGCAAAACCAGCATGACAGGGCAATTCCACAATTCCAGGACACCCATAAAATCATTTTGAGAAAGAACGGGGACAGGCTTCAACCTGTCCTGAATTTGCGGGTGTCCTGAATTGCTCTGTGAATTTATGGGTGTCCTGAATTTCCGCTCAAATATCACGCGGTTGCCCTGCATAGTGAAAATGCGGCATTGCATAACTAAAAAATCAGGCAACGTGCTAGAATTGAAGTTGAGAGATTTTGCCAGTTTGGGGGTTTTTTGTGCATAAAACGTATCTTACACAAGTTATCATCGGTCTTTTTTTGATATTCGTTTCCATCTCATCCGGCGCTCAGGCGGTACTGGAAGAGGTCGTGGTAACCGCTCAGAAACGCGAACAGTCCATCCAGGACGTGCCGATTTCAATAACGGCCATTGGTGGAGATGATCTGCAAAATAATATTGTACAGGACATATATGATCTTCGTGCAACTGTACCCGCGCTTGAAGTCAGGGGTGTGGACCCTCCCAGTCAGGGCGCGGCTTTTGCCATCCGCGGTCTGGGTTCTTCAGTATTTAATATGGGGTTTGAACCGACTGTCGGTACCTTTATAGATGGCGTGTATGTCAGCCGTTCCGGCCTGGTGGCCAGCAATGACCTGCTCGACCTGGAAAGAGTGGAAGTTGTAAAAGGACCACAGGGTACCTTATTCGGCAAGAATACCACTGGCGGCGTTATTCATTTCATCACGAATAAACCGTCGTTCGATGAGGTGGAAGGGTTTGGCGAAGTAACCTACCAGGAATATGACCAGGTAAGGGTAAGAGGCGTTATAAACGTGCCTGTTCAGGATAACTTTGCTGCCCGTCTCGCTGCTTCCTATCATAACGGAGATGGATATCTCGATAACGCAAACGGCGACGATCTTAATGATCGGGATCGCTTCACCATTCGTGGGCAGTTGTTATGGGAACCAAGTGATGACTTAAGCATCCGGATTATTGCCGACTATAGTGAAGTGGACGAAAACTGTTGCTGGCCGGTAAGGAATACCAACAACCCGCTTAACCCCGTCGTGAATGCGCCTTTGGCTGCGACGATTGGTTCCAATATAGTTGATCCTCCTGACGTGGATGACCTTCGAGTGGCTGCTAACGGTGACCTGATTTTCGATGCCGAAGACTTCGGCATATCGGGTGAAATCAACTGGCAACTGGGTGATATCAGGCTGACATCCATTACTGCGTACAGGGATTACCAGGACCTGAATACCAAGGACAATGACTTCACCGGTGTGGACATGTTGATCAATACGGATACCTTGCCGGAGGTAAGCATTTTCTCGGAAGAATTCCGTATTGCCGGTGTGAACGAGAACATCGGTTTTGCCCGGTCACTTGACTGGGTTGTAGGATTTTATTATGCCAACGAGAAGGTCCGGCGTACCCGGGAGTTTGTCTGGGGTTCGCAGATCACAGCGTTTCCATTTTTTGCTCCCGGTTTGTTTGGCAACGTACCGGGGCGGGCATTCTTTGATGAATTCAGCCAGGACGTGGATACCATAGCCGGTTTCGGTCATATCACTATCGAAATCAACGACAAGATGTCACTGACCGGCGGTGTACGTTATACCAATGACGACAAGAGCGCCAGCCACAGGGGCCAGACAGGTAATGCAGCAGCGCCCTTCAATAACTTACCTCTCCCAGTAGTACATGATTTCGATGCAAAACGGGAAGACAGTGAGGCGACGGGTACTGCCAGTATTCAATATCAGGTTACGGATAATGTGATGGGCTTTTTCACCTACAGTCGCGGTTATAAATCCGGTGGAATCAGCCTTAACCGGGATGCTGCCGGCAATGCCCTGGGTTTTGGCGACCCGGTATTAGGGTGTCCTCCTGGCGGCTTCCCGATTCCGGCATCTCCATTCTGTGCTTTCCCACCGGCTGATCCTACATTTGAGCCGGAATTTGCCGACCACTACGAAATTGGATTTAAAAGTACCCTGTTTGACGGCAGAATGCGGTTAAATGCCTCATTGTGGAAAACAGATTTTGAAGGTCTGCAACTCCAGACTTTGAGAACGGATGGCTCCTTCCAGGTGATCAATGTAGCAGGGGCAACCTCGCAGGGAGCTGAACTGGATGTCAACCTGGCCGTAAACCAATATATGGATGTATTTTTTGCGGTACAATTCCTGGATGCGGATTTTGATGATGGAGTTCCGGCATTGTCGCCAGGGCTACCGGCAATGGGCGGTCAGGATATCCCTTATGCGTCCGATATTACCGGCAATCTCGGAGCTGATTTAAGTCTGCCAATCAATGATAGCGGTTGGGAAATCTTCCTTAACGGCAACCTGTTTTTCCGGACCGAGTACTTCTCCTTCACGGAACCGGACCCCGCCCGCACTCAGGAAGCATATGAACTGCTGAGCCTTCGAGGTGGCGTCAGTTCTCCCGACGGGAAATTGGAACTCGCGGTATGGTGTCGCAACTGTACCGACGAACGGTATAAATACAGTGATTTCGCTATTCCGTTCGATGGTTCAATACTGGCATTCCCCGGCTCTCCGCTTGGAACCCTCTGGTCACATTACGGCGCGCCAAGATTTGTCGGGGTGACCGGCACCTTCCGCTTTTAATTGCGAAGCAATCCTTTACGCTGATTGTGGACACAGGCATAAACGTTATCTGTTGACCATTTCCGCCAGGGAGAAATTACTGTATTTCCGGCGTCAGGTTCCTTCTGGCCAGCCAGCGTCTTATGACGTCGTGGCGGTGTTTATCGATTGAATAATTATACAGGGTGACCGCTCCGGCTATGCCTATGATGGCAGGCAAAAAAAGCCCGACGAAGATGAGTCCCCGAATTGCCTGTACGTCATTTTCACCCGTCGGTTGAAATC
The DNA here is from genome assembly GCA_012270695.1 of Gammaproteobacteria bacterium. GTDB lineage: Bacteria > Pseudomonadota > Gammaproteobacteria > Eutrophobiales > Eutrophobiaceae > JAAXHV01. The sequence goes on from JAAXHV010000374.1 coordinate 7,416, forward strand.
CCAAAACGCCCAGCAAAGGCAGGGCGATACCGACTCCTCCGGCAAAGGCTACCTTCACCATGAAGTTATAAACTGCCATATATATCGCCGCATCATCACCTGCCCCCTTCATCATGCCGTACTCGATGGTGTCGGCAATCAGCGCCGGCGGCATGACCCAGATTACCGATATGATCGGCCCGTGCACCAGGGCGACCAACAACAACTGCGAAAATTCGCCGGGGGCGACTAGCAGATATAAGGGCTGGACAGCAAGATAGCCGAAGCCTCCCCAGAACAAGGCCCGGTGCCTGCCGAACCGGTTGCCGAACCGGACCCATAACGGCAGACAGGCAATGCCAATCAGGTATTGAATCAGGACAAATTTGAGAAATGCCGAACGCGGCATCTGCAATATGTGCTCGAACGTAAATATGAGCGATGCATTCATCACGCTGCCGCCGAGCCACAGGAAAAAAATGCCTGTGATCAAGCGAACGAAAGGTTTGTTTGCAATCAGCAGCCTTAAAGCGGAAAACAGACCATGTCTACCCGATTCAACAAACGCGGTTTTAGGCGTGACAAGCGTTGCTCCAGAAGCTGCAAGCGGGAGCAATATCAGCAGGAAAACGACGTACACCCACAATATGTCCCGCAATGCAGGATTTTCTTCACGTAAAAACAGAACGGGCAGCAAGGTAGCCAGGATGACCCCAATCATGGTTCCCGTCTCACGGTATCCGTTGATGCGAGTCCGCGCGGCATAATCCCGCGACAGCTCCGCCCCCCAGGACAGATAGGGGATCTGCACGGTAGTCCAGGCCACGTAAAACACCAGCGCAACGACGAACAGGTAGGTTTTGCTGACGGCAACGGGCGGACTCAGGAACAGGTACAGGCTGATCATCAGCAACGGCACGCCGATCACGATCCAGGGCTTACGGCGTCCCCAGGGACCGCGGGTGCGATCCGACAGGTTGCCGATAACGGGATCGGTTATGGCGTCCCAGGCTCGGGCTATGAAAAATATGCCGCCGACCGCTGCCAGTTCCAAACCGAGTTCCGCTGCGTAAAACGGCGGCACATAGATGATCAGCGGCATTCCCAGCATCGCCAGTGGGAGCGCCGGCAACATGTAGGCCAGCAGGGAGGTTCTGTCAGTGGCAGATCTCATTTAATGACTCCTTTAATATGTTTCACCGGCGATCTCATTTTGCTAATGCGGACTTCACCAGGTCCGCGCCCTTCTCACTGATCATGATGACAGTGGCATTGGTGTTGCCGGTAACCAGGGTCGGCATGATCGAAGCGTCGATAACCCATAACCCATCGACGCCTCTGACCTTTAAATCTGGGCCGACTACAGCCTGCGGATCATTGCCCATCCTGCAGGTTCCGACTGGGTGATACATGGGAAAAGCCGCTTCCCTGACGAACTCCCTGAGTTGCTCGTCGGCAAACAGCTCATCATCAGGTTGGCGCCAGCGTTCCAGATAGCCGGCAAATGCAGGCTGTTCCGTGATCTTCCTGGCTATCCGGCAGGCATCGATGAGCTGCTCAACATCTTCATCGCAGGACAGCATGGAGTAGTGAATACGGGGCAGGTCTAGCGGATACGGGGAACGTAACATGATCTCACCCCTGCTCCGCGTCTGCATCAGGCCGACCGCGCCTCCCGCAATTTCCATTTTGCTGAGCGTGGCGCTGTCTTCACCGATATCTATATGAAACGGCGCCATGGTGACCTGAATATTGGGTGTCCTAAATTTTTCTTGAGTGCGGACAAACGCCTGGGCATGGGCGATTGGCGTCGTCAGCAGCCCCTTTCCCTTGGCCAGGAATTGAAACAACTGCGCCAGGTTATGCAATGGTCCTGTCCGGCTCCCCAGGGTCTCGCCGTTCACATCAAAGGAATAACGGATGCCGGTATGTTCCTGGAGGTTTTTACCCACACCCGGTGAATGTGCAACAGCTCTAACGCCTGACCCGGCGAGTGTCTGCGTATCCCCGATACCGGATAGTTGCAGCAGGTTCGGCGAAGCAATCGCGCCCGCGCTCATTATGACTGCTCCGCGTGCTGATACTCTCTTGGGATTGCCATCTCCATCCCTGATAAATTCGACACCGTTAGCCCTGTTACCCTCAAACAGGACACGGGTAACCCGGGCATTGAGTTGTATATGCAGGTTGGTTCTCTTGCTGACCGGGTGCAGGTATGCATACGCGGCAGACTCGCGCCAGCCGTTGCGCTGGGCTACTTGGACAAAATCCACTCCCTCGTGGTCTGCTCCGTTCAAGTCGTGACTTCTCGGGATGTCTGCCTGCTGTGCGGCTTTGACCCAGGCATGGGTCAGCATACTGTCAACGTGCAGATCTTCAACGGAGTGGGGGCCTTGCTGGCTACGCCATTCATCTTCGCCGCGCTGGTTACATTCCAACCGCTTGAAATACGGCAATACCGACTCGTAATCCCAGCCATGGCACCCCATCTCCGCCCAGTGGTCATAATCATTGCGGTGTCCCCGTACGAACATCATGCCGTTGATGGCGCTGCCCCCGCCCAGACAGCGTCCGCTCCACCAGGTTTCCACCTTGCCGGCCCGGGTCGGGTCCGGTTCGACCTCATACATCCAGTTAAAACGGGAACTGAAGACTGCCGCGCCACTGGCCGCAGGGATGCGACTGTAGAGATGTCTGTCGCTGCCGCCTGCCTCTATTAACAAAACGGAAAGCGGCGGGTCTTCCGACAGACGGCCTGCCAC
>JAAXHV010000375.1 GCA_012270695.1 Gammaproteobacteria bacterium
TTGCAGGCTTTTGCCGTGATTTGCCTGCTGCTGTTTAAAAACCAGAACGACTGGTACCTGCTCTATACCTTCGTCATTCTGTTCGGAATTCACCTGGGCGCGACCGACGTCGGGTTTTGTGTCCTGTTACGGGAGCAATTCGGCAACAGGTTTTACGGCGCAATATTCGGCACCTCATACCTGTTTATCGTCTCCATGCTGATGGGAGGTTCCGTTATTTCAGGTTTTATTTACGATAAAACCGGATCGTACCTGGGGGGATTTTTACCTATCGTAATCGGGGCGTTGTTTGCCATACTATTACTTAATATCTTCCTGAAAAATCCCTCGTGGAAACTATCGGGGTATAAGCCGGAATTGCTGGATGAGGCCGGTTCCAACCCGTAGTTGACATGAACACGATATCAAGCAATTTGAGAAAAAGAGTGACGCCCTAAACAGGTCATATTGGAGGAAGCGTATGCACAACGTATACCATGTATTCAGAATTTATTCCGTACTACTCCTCTTTTCAGGGTTTTTCATTTTCCCTGTCAAGCTTAGCGCCGACGAGGAAGGCATTCTTCCACTGGAAGTTGCCCTGGCCTGGGAATATCCTCCCGGTTATATTCGAATCCACTATGGCGAGGATGAATTCCAGTTCGGTGACTTGAGGCTTCCATCCGGACCGGGGCCACACCCTGTGGCCATCATGATCCATGGCGGGGGCTGGAAGGCGGCTTATGACATCAGCTATTTTGGTAAGGCTGCAAACGAGTTGACCACGATGGGAATCGCTACCTGGTCGCTGGAATATCGACGCCTGGGAAATGAAGGCGGCGGCTGGCCCGGCACGTTTCAGGATATTGCAAGCGGCGCAGATTATTTGAGGGTACTGGCTGAATCCTATCCGCTTGATCCAGGTCGAGCCATTGCAGTCGGCCATTCTGCCGGCGGCCATCTTGCGCTCTGGACCGGGGGGCGCAACAGAATCAGCAAACATCCCGATCTCATGTCTTCAGATCCGGTTTCCTTACTCGGTGTATTGGCGCTGGCGCCGGCAACGGATCTGGCGGAATATTACCGGACGCAAAAAGTGGGCATGGCTGATTTCGACAACACCATTGAAAGGTTGCTGGGAGGGTCGCCCGAGCAGTTCCCGGAACGTTATAAACATACCTCCATCGTCGAGATGCTGCCGTTGGGCATACGGCAGATCGTAGTATTCGGCGACCTGGATATCTGGACGGATGACCGCTACTTTGCTACAGCCGAAGCTGCGGGAGATGATATAACCATGATCCGCGCGCCGGGCGCAGGCCATTTTGAATTGATAGACCCCGATTCCACACCAACCTGGAACCTGGTTGCCGGTGCGGCCTTTGAGCTTCTGGGTATGCACAGTGAATAGAATAGCCCGTGACCCCATTCCCCCACGGTGGCGGACTTTGATGACGCCGAAAGCCGGTTAAAAGAGAATGCCTGTTCTCAGCAGACAACGGCTGACAGCCTCCATAAAAAAACTTGCTGTTGCCTGTGGCGCTTCAGGTGATGAAGCACAAATATTTGCGGATTGTCATGTCCACGCCGATTTGCGCGGACATCAAACGCAAGGCTTACAAATCGTCAATATCGTTTATGAGTTTCTTGTCAATGGCACTGAACGCTTTGGCGTTGATACGCCTGTTATCATTGACAAGCCGGGTTTTGCAGTCATTGACGGAAACTATGGTGTGGGATGCATAGTCGCCACCCGGGCGATGGACCATGCCATCAGAAAAGCCGGGGACAGTGGTATCGCCTGTGTCTGGGTACGACGCGGCGGTGTTTTCAGCATGGCCTCGAACTACACGTTGCGGGCTTTGGAGCATGACATGGTGGGGATTGCCACAGAGAATGGAATCCCGTTCGTTGCGCCCTGGGGCGGGCGCGATCCGTTATTCTCTACTAATCCTTTCTCCTTCGCGGTGCCGTCAGGCGAAGAAATACCTATCGTGATTGATATGTCGGCAGGGTCTTTTTCCGCGGGTAAAGTGATGGCGGCTAAATCGGCCGGAGAGAAAATGCCCTCATCCCACCTGGTCGACGGTTACGGTAATTACACCGATGATCCGTCACTCATTGAGATGCAATTCGACCATCAACTGAACCTCGGCGCATTGGTGGCGCATGGCACCCGAGGTTTCGGCTGGAATATTTTTGTTGAAATCCTGGCGGGACTGTTATCAGGTATGGAGGCATCCTGTAACAGTATTGTCGAAGCTGAAGAAGGGAATATTACAATTAACCATGGACAGTTCTTCATGGCTATCAACATAGAGCAGTTGATGCCCGTTGATGTCTTCAAACAGAAGGTGGACGAGTTCATCCGGTCCGTCAAAGCCAACCCGCCCGCAAAAGGCTTTGACACAGTCCGCCTGCCTGGCGAAAACGCGGCAAAAACAGAACAGCGCTACCTGAAAGACGGTATCCCCGTACTGGACAAAGACTGGGAGGATTTCCTGAGCATTTGCAGCACACACGGTCTGACCATATAACACAAATGGTTACTTCCCGACTTCAATCTGCCTGTTCTGCAGAATTCTGTATAAACCATAGGTGACCAATGGAATGATATAAAGTATCAGAAAGGCCCAACCAATCGTTCCATAGCCTTTGGCAATCAATGCAATCACGCCATACTGCGCTAAAACAGCGCAGCATAACAAGATCCCGATGCCAATGGCTGAATGTAGCCATGGCGAGATTTTTCTGCCCCGCGCCTTCAGGCTCCAGTTATCTATTCTTTCATTCATCATCTGCACCATACCGGACCCGGTCTCGATAAACGTCCCCAGCACTACGACAAGGTAAGCTATCACTAACCAGTTCATATTGAACGTACTCAGCATCCAATGCACAGGTAGCGCCTGGCTGATAATCTCCGGATATTTTCCCAAAAATGATAAATGAAACAGAAAACTGGGTAATATGGCTAATATGACACTCAGGACGCCTGCGCAATATGCTTGCGCACGAGTCCGGATTCCCCGGGTCGCGTATATCATCATCGGCGCCAGGAGGGAGTTGTACAGGATAAATTTTAAAGCGGAGTAGTCCCAGCCTCCTTTTACCTCCCTGGTAAACAACGTAGTAGTAAAATTACCCTCATAAGCAGACAGTGCCAAGACGAAATAAGTGATAAATATCAGGTACAGGATGCCCGTCCAGAACACCATTACCTTTGCTAACACCTCCCTTCCAAAAAACGCCAGCACAGATATTGCTACCAGCATCAACAGCAAACCGGAAACAGGAGGCAAACCAAAACTGTCATGCATCATGGCGCCAGCCGCTGCCGCTACTACAGAAAGCACCAGTAACAACATCACGATAACGATAAATTCAAAACAGGGCCAGAACGGCCCAATCAGGTGTTTTGCGAAGCTCTGATAATCATAGGCCTGGTAGAGGCGGGCAAACTCATAAGCCAAACCCACTAATACCGCCAGACCTGCCACTACCACGATGAAACCATATATCCCACCCGTTGGGCCATATTGAGTAAAATATTCCACTACATCGCGCCCGGTAGCGGTGGCACCGGCGATTGCAATCGACTGATATATACAGGCTGGTACGATGACAGCACGAAGAAATCCAAATAGTTTCATCACCTTTCGAATATAATTTCATTGTTCTCGTTACGGACAGTCTACATGACTGCGGAAAACCACTCCTTCCAAATCAATCAGGGCACTGGCCCGCTTGTTGAGCCGCTGCCTTTTTCGGACGCCGAATACGAGCGCCGTATGACGAGTGTCCGCGCTCGTATGCGTGTCGAAAACCTGGATGCCTTTATCACTTTTACCCCTGAAAACATTTATTACCTTACCGGTCACGATACGTCCGGTTATTATTTTTTACAGGCCACAGTGGTTACCCACGACATGATGCCGGTTAATGTTATCCGCCGAATTGAATCCAGTAATACCGAATTAAAAAGCTGGGCGCGCCTAGCCACGCCTTATGAAGATACCGCCGACCCGATTGCCGCGCTGTGTTTCGTCCTTAATGAATTAGGGGTTGCGGGAAAACGTATTGGCGGCGAAGGAGAGGCCTGGTTTGTTAGCCCGGCCCGATACAATCAATTGCGTCACAACATTGAGCGAACCGGCGGAGAACTGGTTGACGTGGTGAACGTTGTTGAGAATATACGCGTTATCAAGTCAGAAGAGGAGTTGGTCTATATTCGCCAGGGCGCCCGTATTGTCGAACAAGCGATGGATGCAGCCTTCAAAAAAACTTTTACCGGTTCTAATGAAAATGAAGTGGCAGCTGCAGTATATGAAATCCTGTGCAGGCATGGCAGCCAGTGGGCCGGCCTTCCCTGCTACCTGGCTTGTGGGCCGCGCAGTGGATTGTGCCATTCGACCTGGTCCGGCAAAATACATGAGACAGGTGATGTAGCCCCCTATGAAATCAATGCCAATATAAAACGCTATGCCTGTTCTCTGTTCCGTATGGCTGTGGTCGGTCAACAGCCAACGGGCAAGCTGGAGTTGCACCTGAACACCGTGTCCGAAGCAACGGAAAACCTGATAACTAACCTTCGAGGCGGCATGGTTGCCGACCAAGCGCACAAAGCGGTACGCGACGTGTTTCACAAGAATGGCATCCCCGACAAACTCGGACACCGAGTCGCCTACGGGCTGGGTGTGAGTTACCCGCCGGATACCGGTGAAGGCCACTTCTCCCAGATCCGTGAGGGCGATCAGCATATCCTGGAGCCCGGCATGGTGTTTCACCTGGTGCCGGGCATCGTAGAATTCGGCAAGTGGTCGATCGGCAATACGGAAACAGTCCTTATTACGGATGGGAGCTGCGAAGTCATCACCGACTTTCCACGTGATATCTATATCAGTGGCTGATTATCCGGAGTTGACAGATAACAATCTCACAGCCATATAATCTCCCGGTCTTTTACACTTATCACTCCCGAGTGAGAACATGAGCAAATCCTATCCGTTAAGACCCGGCGCTCATTATAGCGGCGCTCCTGTCGGTATCCTCCTGCTTGACGGTGACATGATCTGGGGCCCGGGCAGTGTCGCCAATGCATCGTCCTTTGGTTATCCGGTACAGTTTCAGGTAGTTAAAGATCTGGGCGCGACCGACATTCTCGAACCGACTAACGAATACTCAATTGCTCAAATCACGCAGGCCGCTCGAGCACTTGAACAAAACGGCGCCAGGTTAATCGTTGGGGCATGTGGTTACTTTATCAAGTTCCAGGAACATGTGAAGGACGCTGTCAACGTGCCTGTAGCCTTATCCAGCCTGCTGCAAATCCCGATGATTATCAATAACCTGTCCCAGCGGCAATCACTGGGGATCGTCACAGCAGTCAAAGGGCAGGTGGATGATGCCATGTTGCTTTGTTCCGGAGTGGATTCAACAGATCGCATCATCGTTGACGCTATCGAGCAGGAAGGTAACTTCATCGATTGCGGCCTGGGAAGATCTGACGTGTTCATTCCCGACGAACTGGAAACGAATGTATTGATCACGGTAAGGAAGATGGTCGCGGAAAACCCATCCATAGGCGCCATTTTACTGGAATGCTCGGAATTTCCACCCTTTGCCGCAACGGTATCGGAAGCAACCGGGTTGCCGGTATTCGATTTCATTTCCATGATCGATTACTTCGCCGGTGCACTGAAACCAAGAACCTTTGATAATAACTGGTATTGATATGCCACTATATCCATTTGAATATTTTTGAACCAACTCCCATTGTCATTGAGCTGACAACTCACGATGACTGATCAATCCGGCAAACCCAAAGAAGTAATCTTCACAAAACGCGGTTCCGAACCACAGCTCTCGTTTCAAAAATATTATGGAGAAGAGAATTACGTCCCGGTCGTGAAGTCCAATGAGAAATCGACACCTTATTTCGTCGGCCGGCGTTGGCAGGACTTGTGGGAAGCAGAAGGTGGCGTGGCCAGGTATGATGATGAGGTCCTGGCGCTGGTAGTCGATTCGCAGGAGCGCCAGGTCCCATTGTTTTTCGGCCCGGTTGCCGAACAACGTATCAAGTTCAAGTCCCCCGAAGCGGCAAGCGAACATATCAAGAAGAAATCCATCGAATTTGGCGCAAGCGATGTCGGAATTACCGAGTTGATTCCTACGGATTTGTACCAGGGTTGTGAGACCCGGGAACGCTACGCCATCGCGCTTGCCCTTCCGATGCGATACCCGGAATTCAAGGTGACTCCATCACCGGCAGCTGGTCTTGAAGCAGTCAGGTCCTATCACGAGTGTGGCGAAGTCGCGATAAAACTCTCACAGCATATCAGGAGCCTCGGCTATACCTGTGAGGTCGACACACCCATGGGTGATGGCAGGTTTGTACAGGTTCCCATCGCCGAACGGGCCGGACTCGGCGCCCTGGGCAGGCACGGTTCATTGATGCACCCGACCTTAGGCCCTAATTTCCGCCTCATCATAGTGGTCACCTCCATTCCCATGGCCGTTGATTCCCTGAGGGAAGGAGGTGTAGCCAAATTATGCGACTCATGCAAGGCTTGCCGGCGCTATTGCCCGGCCGATGCTATACCAGACCACCGCTCACCGGAAGCTGGTAAGGATTCTTTCGGTAATGATCGTTATGTAGTGGATACGGGAAAATGCTATCCCTACATGAAAAAAGACTATTCATGTGGCGCCTGTGTAGCGGCCTGCATTTACCACCGCAAGCAATGGGCACGTGACTATGATGGAGCCCCAATCATGGAATACCCTGATGTACCCATGGGCAGACGGCTACACGATGAACCCCTGCCTCCTTTTGACAGCGTCCCCGAGGAAGAAAAACATTTTTATCCCCGGGTAAATCGTGGGCAACCCAAAAAGTATTGGCCGAGCAATATGAACCTGGATGGCACTTTGAAGAAGCAAACAAAATAATCTTTCATCGGAGCACGGTAAAAATCCGATTGTCAGCGCCACAGCACTTCCACGATAGTCATTTCGTTATCACCGGTGTTTACATAATCGTGGCTCTCACTACCTGCCTGCCAGAGAAAATCACCGGCTTCGACCTGCTGAATGTTTCCGTTGCTGTCCGATAGTTCTCCTGCGGAACGCACAACCGCTTCTGGCTCCGGTTCCGGAATGCGATACGGCAACTTTTCCGGGAAGGATTAAATATATTATCACTGCGCGTGATATAATCGCCGCGTGAAGACGAAATTCGCACTGGCTCTGGCGCTTTTCGTATGTTTCGCCGTAGCGCGCCCTACTTTCGCCGACGAAATCGCCGGGCTCTGGATCTACGAGTCGTTCGACAGGCCGGCGCATGGGGTCAAGCCGCTGGTCGGGCTGTTTCTTTTTATTGAAGGGCGGTTCGTTCACCAGGCGATGCACGGCAGCGAACCCATGGAAGAGCAGCTTACGGACGCCCACATCGGCAGCTACCAATTCAAGTCGAAGGACATCGTGCAGTTCGACGTTGACACCGGCATCGTGGTTACCCCGGCCGGGGAGTCGCTCCTGGCGGCACGGTCAAATACCAGCCACGACGTCGGCTACCAACGGTCGGGCGAGCATCTCTTCCTCAGCTTCGCCAACGGGGCCATTGAAAAGCTGGTCAAAGTCCCTACCAACAAAGTCGAACTCATCGACCTTGAGCGCGGCACGCTGGCTCTGACCGACCGGCACTTCATCCTCGTGACCGAGCCCGAGGGCGGTTGGCTCGCGGGTTCCGGCCGTTACCAAAGGAAACAGCACGATATCCGGTTCGAGGCCATGCGCTGGTTCGAAGTCCGTGACGATAAGGCTGACTACGCTGCCGATGAGACCTTCGATGCGACCTTCGACGGCAACATGTTGAAGCTGGCCGACGGCCCCAGCTTCCAGGTATCCAGATAAAGACCTGCCGCATCTTCCCGGGATCGTGGAAAAGTATGACCAGGGACGAAATAGTACAGAATATGCAACTCACTGATATTTCTAAATTATTTAGTTAGCTATTTTCATTGTACCAACATCTGTCCCAACAAAATGTCTTGGATGGCATGCAGGTGTCGTCGGGGAGATGTGGCCTACAGGCTCACTGCCGTATGTCATTGATAACATAGATAATATCGTTGAAATTATGCTCCCGGGATTGCCGAAATTCATAGTAGAGTCAGGAAAATTCATTCCAGCGGTTTTCCAACGGAATACGTTTCTTCGTGAATTAAAACGTTGACAATATTGCACTGGAAAAAACGTACCATTCATGGTACACTCCTGTATGGACGATAAGAAAAGACTACCGGCCAGATTCTTTGAGACAGATAAAGGGAATACTCCCGTTCGCGAATGGCTTTTATCCCTTGATCCAAAAGATTGCAAAGCGATCGGGGATGACATCCGAACCGCCGAGTTCGGCTGGCCTATCGGTATGCCGCTTTGCCGCCCCCTAAAAGGATACAGAGGGCTATGGGAGATTCGTACTAATCTCTCCAATGGACGGATAGCGCGAGTTTTATTCTGCGCTCATGATGGGGCGATGGTTTTGCTTCATGGCTTCATCAAGAAATCAAAAAAGACACCGGTTCAGGATTTACACCTGGCAGATAAACGAATGAGAGGTTTATGATGAATAGCGAGATCGAAAAAGGCAGGCCCGGCCAATTTTTCGAGGACTTCCTGAAAGAGCAAGGTGATTATGAAGAAACAACCGAACAAGCGGTAAAACGTGTCCTGGCCTGGCAACTTTCCGAAGCAATGAAACAGCAAGGTATCAGTAAAACGGAAATGGCCAGACGGTTGTCAACAAGCCGTTCCCAGTTGGACCGGCTGCTGGATCCAAAAAACGAACGTGTCACTCTGAATCTCCTCTCCCGGGCCGCACAGGCGGTCGGACGAACTTTGAAGCTGGAACTACAGTGAATATTCGGGCAAGGCGACATGGGGAAGAATTACTCACATTCTCATCCCGCGGTAGTTCTGCTTCCGGT
>JAAXHV010000376.1 GCA_012270695.1 Gammaproteobacteria bacterium
AATTCTCTATCGCGGGATTTGGGTTGTAATCGCATGTGTGCGTTATCCACTGCTATTAGGTTAACCCAAATGAGGTATTGTCAGTTTCTTCGGGCATTTTACAGTTGCTTTGAGAATAACAACGGTCTGATAACACGGCTGGACGTTATCACCGACACAAGCTTACATGCCTGTAACAGATAAAATCACGGCCTCGGTCATACAGCGGCGGCTTTTTTTCATTAATGAGCAAATGGGCGAAGCGATGCTGCGTACCGCCTATTCGCAGATCCTGAACGCGAGCCGGGATTTTTCCACCGGTATGTTCGATGGCGATTGCCGCCTGATTGCCCAAGCGGAACACATCCCATTGCACGTCGGCGCTCTGCCGTTTGCGCTGAAATCCGTCGCGGAATTCTTCGATGGAAGAATTTATCCGGGAGATGTCTTGCTGCTGAACGATCCCTACCACGGCGGGAACCACCTGCCGGACCTGACCTGCTTTGTGCCGGTTTTCATCGACAGCAGGGAGGAGCCTGCTTTCTGGACCGTGAACCGGGCGCACCAGAGCGATATCGGCGGCGCGGCGCCAGGTTCCTATAATCCCGCTGCCACAGATATATGGCAGGAAGGCATTCGCATCACGCCGATCAAGCTCTATGACCGCGGTATTTTGCGGGATGACGTACTTGAGATGATAGCTACGAACGTGCGCCACAAGTCAGACTTCAAGGGGGACCTGTCGGCAATGATCGGTGCGGCGCAGGTCGGCGCGCGGCATTTTGAGCAACTTGTTTATGAGTACGGACTCGATGTCGTGACGGCTGCCGTTGAGCACATACTGGACAGTTCAGAGGTGCAGGTACGCGCCTGTATCCGGGACTGGCGCGACGGTGTCTATCACGGCGAGTCATTCATGGATGATGACGGTCATGGTACGGAAAATATCGGTGTGCGGGCAACGGTGACAGTAGAGCGAGAGGACATCACCGTGGATTTGTCTGCCAGTGACCCGCAGGTGACCGGTTTCGTCAACTCTTCTTATGCCAACACAGTGTCCTCCGTGCATTATGCAATTGCCTACCTGGTGGATCCGCAGACGCCGAAAAACGAAGGGGCATTTCGCCCGATCAAGGTGATTACCCGGGAAGGAACCGTCGTGCATCCATATCCTACTGCGCCGGTGACCATGTCTACCAATCATCCGTCACAGGAAATTGCCGAGGCAGTCATCAAGGCGCTGGCGCCTGCCTGTCCGGATCGCGTTATAGCAGGCTGGGGCAAGCGTTACCGTATCGCTCTCAAGGGAGTCGACCCGCGTAACGGCAAACCATTTATCTGGCACATGTTCCACGCCCGTCCCGGCGCAGGAGCCTCGATACAGGCCGATGGCTGGTCGAATGTCGGTGAACTTGCCAGCGGAGGCGGACTGAAGTTCGGCCCTGTAGAAGTCATGGAAGCGCGTTTCCCACTGTTCTTCCGGCGCCACGAATTTCGCAGCAATTCTGCCGGGGATGGCGAGCGGCGCGGCGGTTTCGGCGTTACCCTGGAGATGAAGGTCGAGACCGAGGAACCGGTATTTTCCGTACCTGCAGGCGAAGGCAAGTACCATACTCCCTATGGACTGTTTGGCGGAAAAAACGGCAAGCCGCATCTGTACAGGATTATCCGCGCTGCAGATGGTTCGGTACGGGAACTGAAGACAAAAGAAGTCGGTGTCATACTGCAACCGGGCGATACGCTGCTGGCCGAATCCGCCGGAGGTGGCGGTTTTGGAGACCCGGCGAAGCGGGACCCCGCTGCCCGTGCAGCGGATATGGCAGACGGGCTTGTCGACGCCTGAAGCAGGATATGCCTTTTGCTGAGAGATTACGGTGTATCGAATAGGCATAGATATAGGCGGAACATTTACCGATCTTGCCGCGGTCGATGAGAATGGCGTCGTCAGCATTGCCAAGTATCCGACGACACCATCCGACCAGTCACTGGGATTGCTGGAAGGGTTGTCGGCGCTGGCTGCTGAACTGGATCTGAGCCGGAGCGAGTTGCTGGCGCAGACCGCGCTGATTATCCACGGCACGACGGTTGCTACCAATGCGCTGCTGGAATGCAAGGGCGCCAGGGTGGGGATGCTGGTGACCGACGGCTTCCGTGACGTCATTGAGCAGCGCGAGGGTCTGAAGCCGGAGCGCTACAATGTCCGGCTGCCCCCTGCGCCGGTACTGGTGCCGCGTGTATTGCGCCTGCCCGTTGAAGAACGTATCCGTTACGACGGCAGTGAAGAGATTCCCTTGAACGAGCAATCGGTGCGCGCCGGGCTCGATGCGTTGAAGCGCGCCGGCGTCGAGTCAGTCGCCGTCTGCTGCGCGCATTCCTATGCCAATCCCGCAAACGAGCACCGTATAGGCGAACTGGTGGCCGGGGGAATGCCCGGTGTCCATATCAGCCTTTCATCTGGTGTCCTGCCGCAGATCAAGGAGTTCGAACGTTTCTCCACTACGGTAGTTAACGCGTTTATCGCTCCGGTCCTGTCCAACTACATGAAACGGTTGCAGAGACGCCTGGCGCAGGCCGGATACGAGGGTGAGGTATTGATCATGCAATCCCATGGTGGTCTGGCGACCATCGAAGACTCTGTCAAGCTAGGTGCGGGTTGCGTACTCTCCGGCCCGGCGGGCGGCATCGCCGGGGCCTGTTATGCTGCGGATCTTACCGGAATCCGCGATCTGATTACCTTCGATATGGGTGGCACCAGTTCGGACATTGCCCTTATCCGGGACGGAGAGCCATGCTACTCAAGCGACAGGACTGTGGCAGGGACCAAGGTGGCGCTACCATCCATTGATATTCATTCGATAGGCGCTGGTGGTGGTTCCGTGGCCAGGGTAGAGATTGGCGGCATGATGCGCGTCGGGCCGGAAAGCGCTGATTCGGACCCCGGACCGGCATGTTATGCCCGGGGTGGTGAGCGGGCAACGACGACGGATGCGAACGTGATCCTGGGATATTATGATGCGGCCAATTTTCTGGACGGCAAGATCAGTTTTGACGGCGCAGGTGCCAGGCGCGTAATGCAAGGCATAGCGGATGAAATGGGCGTCGAAGTCATCGACGCCGCTACCGGTATTTTACGCGTAATTAACACCCAGATGGCGGAAGGAATTCGTCTGGTTGCAGTCCGGGCGGGTGCAGACCCGCTGAGTTACACGTTGTTGTCGTTCGGCGGCGCGGCCGGACTGCACGTTACGGCTATTGCCCGTATGCTTAGCATCAATCGCGTCATTATCCCGCGTTCGGCGTCCGTGTTATCGGCCTGGGGAATGCTGGCTACGGACCTGCGCTACGACTATGTACGAACCGCCGTCAGCGACGCACTTTCAATCGAGGCGGACCTCGTGCGTACGCTATTCCACGAGATGGAGCAGGAAGGGCATGAACGCATTTCCCGCGCCGGTGATTTGATCGAACGCATTGACATTGTTCGCTCGCTCGATATGCGCTATGGAGAGCAGATTTTTGAAATCGGTGTGCCGTTGAAGAACATTCATATCAGCGCCGACAATCTGATTGAGCAGGTGATTGCCGCGTTCCATTCCCGCCATGAAGAACTGTACTCGTACAGCATTCCGGAGCAGGAAGTGGTACTAGTCAACCTTCGGCTCTCTGTAGTCGGTGTAATGAAAGCCATTGCTTCAGAACAGCCTGTTGCTGCCGTGTATGAGCTGCAACCGAAGGCGCAACGGCGCGTTTTCCTGGATGAATGGGTCGACGTCCCGGTCTACAACATGGATGGACTGGGCGCTGGCACGCGCATTTCCGGTCCTGCAATCGTGGAATCGCGTACTACGACCATCCTGCTGCTTGATAATGATCATGCTACGGTAACAGCCACCGGATGGCTGGATATAGAGGTCGGAAAGGCTGCTGGGTCAGGGGAGCGGGACGACGACCTCAGCGGCGCTCAGCTCAAGGTTGTCGGGACGGCCGGTGGGTGACAATCAGTTTTACCGTCCTCACCGTATGTATTTGATCATATTGTGAAAGACA
This sequence comes from Gammaproteobacteria bacterium, assembly GCA_012270695.1. GTDB lineage: Bacteria > Pseudomonadota > Gammaproteobacteria > Eutrophobiales > Eutrophobiaceae > JAAXHV01. Next base: position 4,027 of record JAAXHV010000376.1, read on the forward strand.
AGCTGATCACATTTATCTTTGCGGCCGGCTGTCTCTCTGCAGCCAGCGCTTTGCCGTTCAATTTCGGCCCCCTGATATTCGGGACGGCTGCCGATACATTCGGTTTTACCCCGCAACATATCGGTTATTTCGGCTCTGCTTTCATGTTCGGTTTTTCCGTATCCAGTATTGCCCTGTTCTTTTTCATGCACAGGATAAACTGGCAAGCGGCCATGGGTTTCGGGGTTGTGTGCGGCGCCGTGATATTTGCGGCTACGGCGCTGATCAGCAACCCTCAGGTATGGATCATCCTATGGTTTCTTATAGGCCTTCTGTTTGGCCAGGTTTTCTCTCTCGTGGTGCGCGCGGCAATGGACTTGAGCGACCCGACTCGGGCTTATGGCGGTAAACTGGCCCTCGAGACATTCATTCCCGCAATCATGCTGTTACTGTTTCCCCCTCTTGTCGTCAGCCATTGGGGCTATACCGGGCTGGCGCTGGTAGCTGCACTGCTGCTTGTCTTGATGGCCCTGACTGCCCGATCCATGCCGGCCGGCGCCCTCGTAAGCAACTATCGGCAGACCGATAACCCGGCAGCGCAAAATCGAGCTTACCAGTTGCTGGCCTGGCTGGGGCTCATCACTATTGCCGTCTATTTCGGTGGGCAGTTATCGGTCTGGATTTTTGCGGAACGGGCCGCCAACAGCCTGGGTTACAGTCCTGAGTCCATCGGAGTTATTCTATTTATAGGTAAATGCGGCGCCGGCTTCGGCGGGGTGCTAGCCGCCGTGGTGGGTGAGCGTTTCGGACGCTGGAAGCCGCACTTGTTTTCCATAATCGTGATGACACTGGGCCAGGTTCTGCTGATCACACATGTCAATTACTGGGCTTTTACTGGAGGCGCTTTCCTGTTTGAAATCGCCTGGGCATATATCGTTTCCTACCAGGTTGCGGTCATTGCCTGGCTGGATGAAACCAAACGCTTGACCGTCATCGCCCCCGCCGCCATGGCCTTGGGCGGGTCCTACGGCCCCGCGCTTGCCGGCCACTTGGTTGATGAGAATAATTATGAGAATGTCTTTAAGATGGGACTGTTGACTGCGATTATCTGCTTTATCGTTTTTTCGCTGTTGGTGTACGTGATAGTCAGGGATCGCGGCAACAGCAAGGCGCAGGTGAATCCCGTATAACAGCATGTCGATCAGGGAACCTCTGGCTAAGCCGGAGCTTCCTCAGGTTATTCGAAGGAGGAAAAAAATGACCATGCAAACAGTTTGCAGCCGCATAGTCGATTTATTCAAGGCGGAGGGCGTCAGGGCAATTTTCGCCATCGGCGACGTCAACTATATGGGTCTGCAGGATGCCGCGGACAGGAACGGAATTCGACTGATATGGCCGCACCATGAGCAGGCGGGAGGTTTCATGGCCGATGCCATGACGCGCATGACCGGCATTCCCCACGTGGTTGCCGGAGCGCCCGGACCGGGCGTCGCCAACATGGTGCCCGCCGCGATTTGCGCGTCGAAGGAGAACGTGCCGGTAATTTTTTTCTGCCCGCAGCGTCCGCGCAAGTATGCCCAGGCGGTCAGGCGCTCGCAGCACCAGTACACGGATCAGCCGCGTTTTTTTGAACCCGCGGTGAAATACGCCGGGATCATCGAGTTCCCCGACCAGACCGATGAAGTGATCCGGGAAGCCTTTCGCCAGGCCCTGACGGGCAAACCCGGGCCGGTATTCGTGGAACTGTCTTCCGACAAGGAATTCGTTGAAGTTGATTTCCCGCCGTTGACGTCGCCGGAAAAATACCGCGTGACGCAACTGCCGGCCTGGGAGGGGAGTGTGGATAAGGCTGCCGACATGCTGGCTGCTGCGCGAAGTCCGATTATCCTGGCCGGCACTGGCGTACATACGGCGCGCGCTCACGATGCATTTACGCAACTGGTGGCTGCTGTCGAATGCCCGGTGATCACTACCTGGGGTGGCCGCGGCGTGTTGCCGGAAACGGACGAACACCTGTTGATTTACTCCTGGCCTTCAGCCAACACTGCCATTGCCGAGGCGGACCTGGTACTGGCTGTGGGCACGTCCATCGGCGAGGCCATGAACTACGGCCGCCTGCACCATTACGCCAGGGGCAAGGTTGATCGAGCCTGGATCTACCTGGAACGGGACCCGTCCGCCATCGGCGTTAACCGTTCTATCGACCTGCCGGTCATCGGCGACCTGCGTGACGTGCTCCCGCAGCTGACAGAAGCATTGCGGCAGCGGCGCATACGGCCACACCCGAGCTTGAAGAAATGGCGAGAACAGCTGGTTGCCGCCCGGACGGAGTTGATCAACAGCGCCCCGGACACCAAACCTGTACACCCCGGCAGGCTCATGGTCGAGGCGCGCAAGGCCATACCGGATGATGCCGTCATCATACGGGACGGCGGCAACACCACCTTATGGGAACTGGCTTATTTTGAGCAGCGTTCCCGGGACTATATGTGGACGTCGAAGCTGGGACACCTGGGCTCGGGCCTGCCCTATGCAATCGGCGCCAAGCTTGCCGTGGGGGACCGCCCGGTGGCGCTTATATCCGGCGATTCATCTTTTATGTTTCATGCCACGGAAATAGAAACGGCGGTGCGCCATGACCTGCCAGTGGTCGCTATCGTCAACTACGACCAAAAATGGGGTATGGAAGTGCCGGGCATGTCGGAGACGTTAAGACGCGAGGTCGCTATCGAACAATCTTTTGTGCGCATGGACAGGATGGCAGAGGCCATGGGAGGCCATGGCGAGTTCGTTGAGGAAACCGCAGCCATTGCACCTGCCGTTGAACGCGCCTTTGCCTGCGGCAAACCGGCCGTGGTGCAGGTTGTTGTCGATGAGCGGGTGAACAACACGCAAATGCCGAACTGGGATGAGTTCATACGTTGGTACGGCGATGACGGCGCATACCGGTAACAGGTATAACTCGCTCAGGGAGCAGGCTGATCCTATAGGCTGGGCGGATATAGAATGCGCGCGCGAACGCATCTCGCCCTGGGTTAAAAAAACGCCTCTGGTCAAATCAGCAGCGTTGTCCCGATTGACCGGCGCCTCGGTCTACCTGAAGCTGGAAACCGTCCACGCTACCGGCGCCTTCAAATTGCGCGGTGCCGCCAACCGTATCCTTGAACTAACAGAAAAACAGCGCGAACGGGGAGTGGTTGCCGTATCAACGGGCAACCACGGCAGGGCGGTGGCTTATATTGCCGGCCGGTTGAATATCCCCGCAACAATCTGCATGTCTGCTCTCGTCCCGGAGAACAAGCTCAAGGCGGTGCGGGAAACCGGCGCTGAAGTGCGCATTGCCGGGTCCTCCCAGGACGAAGCCCAGCAGGAAGCCGAGCGACTGGTGAAGGAGAAAGGCATGGCACTGATACACCCGTTTGACGATCCGGCGATCATAGCCGGCCAGGGCACCATCGGCGCTGAAATCCTCGAGGACCTGGAGCGGGTGGATGCGGTGCTGGCAGGATTGTCTGGTGGCGGACTGATCTCCGGCATTGCTGTTGCCTTGAAGTCAAAACAGCCGGATGTCAGGGTCATCGGACTGTCACCGGAACGGGGACCGGCCATGTACGAAAGCATCAAGGCCGGCAAACCGGTTGTCGTCGCCGAAGAAGCTACACTGGCCGACAGCCTGGGAGGGGGTATCGGTCTCGATAACCGCTATACCTTCGAACTTGTCAGTAAATATGTTGATGATTATGTCCTGCTGAGTGAGGTGCAGATCGCAGCCGGCATGCACCACCTGTATTACCATGAGCGCCTGGTGGCGGAAGGCGCCGCCGCAGTGGGCGTAGCGGCGTTACTCGCGGATTCTTTGAGGAAATTGCGTGGTAATATTGTTTGTGTAATCAGCGGCAATAATATCGACATGGGAGAATTTACCCGGCTGGTTGCATGTGATCAAAAGGGCGACCGAGCATGAATGAATTGATACTCACGGAGCAGGAATTACGCCACTGCGCGGGTATTGACAAGACCTCGCTGCAGGCTGTGGAAAACGCCTTCACCTGGCTGTCTGAAGGCAAGGCGTATATGCCGCCGATCATGCACATTGAGGTCGCCGACCGCCACGGCGACGTCGACATCAAGAGCGCCTATGTAACGGGACTGGACAGATTCGCTGTCAAGATAGGATCCGGTTTCTTTGACAATCCGTCCAAGGGCCTGCCCAGTTCCAGCGCCATGATGGTGCTGTTGAGCGCTGCCACCGGGTTATGTGAGGCGGTATTGCTGGACAATGGTTACCTGACCGATTTGAGGACGGGGCTGGCCGGCGCGGTCGCGGCGCATCACCTGGGCAGGGATAACATCAGCACCGTCGGGGTCGTGGGCGCCGGCGCCCAGGCGCGCTACCAAGTGGAATGCCTGACCCTGGTGCGTGAATTCGACAGACTGCTGGTGCTGGGGCGGGACCCGGAAAGACAGGCCGCTTACAGTGACGAAATGCGACGGAAACTGGGGATAACCGTCACTGCGGCGGAAAGCATGGAACAACTAGTCGGGGAAAGCGACCTGGTGATCACGACTACGCCGTCCAGGACGCCGCTGATCCGAGCGGACTGGCTGCATCCCGGCTTGCACATCACCGCCATGGGCAGTGACCTGGCCGGCAAACAGGAACTGGACGCGGGCGTTCTAGCCGCGGCGGACCTCCTTGTATGCGACCGAAAATCCCAGTGTTTCAGCATGGGTGAATTGCAACACGGACTGGCGGCAGGCATATTGACGGAAAAATCCGTAGTGCTCGAACTGGGTGAGTTGACCAGCGCCAAAACAACAGGGCGCAGCGATGAACAGCAGGTTACGGTTTGCGACCTGACCGGTACGGGGGTACAGGATACGGCTATCGCCGCGGTAGCGTATGATGCGGCTGTTTCTTACGGTATCGGCACCGTGATCAGTAATTGATGGGGGCTCACGGCATGTTTTCACTGCAAGGCAAGACGGCATTGATAACCGGGGCGGCCAGGGGAATTGGTTTTGCCGTTGCAAAACGCTTCCGCACGGCCGGCGCGGAGGTGATGATTACCGATATTTCTGATGCGGCTGAAGCTGCGGCTGCTATCGGCGCGCGCTTCGTCCGGCTCGACGTTTCCCGGGAGCAAGAGGTTGCAGACTGTTTTCAGGAACTGGCTGTGCAACAGCAACGACTGGATATAGTGGTCAATAATGCCGGTATCGTGCCCAGGGACAATTTCGTGTTGACCGGAGCGGGTCACGATGACAGCCTGCGAGAAGTATTTGAAGTGAATACCTATGGGGTATTTTACGGATTGAAACATGCGCCCGCCCGGATGAATGATTACGGTTCCATTATCAATACGGCATCCCTGGCGGCCCACTTGGCTGTGCCGGGCAACAGCCAGTACTCTGCCAGCAAGGCTGCCGTCGCGCAGCTCACCCGGATTTCTGCGGTAGAGCTGGGGGTGCGCGGTATCCGCGTCAACGCGGTCTGTCCTTCGTTCATACGCACCGAAATGGGAGGAGGAGACCTGGGAGAAAACATGTCGGCGGAACTCACTGCCCTGGGGAGGATTGGGGAAGTGGAAGATCTAGTGGGCCTGTATCATTTTCTGGCCTCCGATGAGAGTCGTTTTATCAGCGGGCAGGTCTTCAACGTCGATGGCGGCTGGACGGCCGGTGTCAGTATGAGGTTAATGAGTAAGTACGCTCAATTTGACTGATGCGCGGCCTGCAGGACAAGGTAATCATAGTCACTGGCGCCGGCAGTCCCAGGGGCATGGGGCATGCCACGGCATTGAAACTTGCCGAATACGGCGCCCACGTGGTCGTGTCTGACCTGGAGCAGTGCCGGACCTATCTGGATGAACTGGTTGACCGGATTGCAGTGATGGGGCGCCGTTCCCTGGCTGTCTGCTGTGACGTGACGGATGATGATGCTATCCACGTCCTATGCAACAGGGTCATGGGTGAATTCGGCAGGATCGACGGACTTTTCAATAACGCGGGTTACGGTAGCATGTCGTTATTCATGCAGACGGACATGGGGGTATACGACCGGATGTTCGCCATCAACACCCGCAGCATCGCCTGCTTCATGCAGGCCGTCATTCCGCACATGAAAGCAGCAGGGGGCGGCGCCATCGTCAATAATGCTTCCCTGGGCGGGATTTATGCCAACGCCCATTTTTCCGCTTATGAAGCCTCTAAGTTTGCATTGGTGGGCATGAGTAAATCCGTAGCGCTGGAAGTCGGCGCTGACAATATCCGGGTGAACCTGGTATGCCCCGGGGCAATTGATACGGATATGGGCGCCGTGATGCCTGCTTACTACGCGCAACTCACCGGAACCACCATAGAGCAATCACGTGAGGCTATCGCCAGGGATGCTGCCCTGGGCAGATGGGGCCGGCCGGAAGAAGTGGCGGAGGTGGTGGCCTTCTTGTTGAGCGACCTGTCCAGTTACATGACCGGCGCTGCAGTTCCGGTCAGCGGGGGTTCTCCGCAATCATTGTAGCTGGTGTTCCTCAGTATGCCGCCAGTTCGCCGTCCAGCACGACTGACGCCCCGTTCATAAAGCTGTTTTGTTCCGAGCACAGTCACAGGATTGCATCTACCACTTCTTCGGGCAGATCCATACACTTTAACGTTTCAATTAACTCAAATGAGGTATAGGAAAACAAGCGTTTTATTACGAAAATTAATTGATAAGTATTTTCTTTCCGGGCTTACAAGCTAACAAACGGGGGATTAATCAATGATAGTAAAACCGTGTTTCAGACCGACCACGATAATATCGGTTATTACCTTGGCTTCGATCCTTTTCACTCACTGGGCATCTGCCGCGCTGCTGGAAGAAGTGATAGTCACAGCACAAAAGCGCCAGCAGGACGCCCAGGATGTTGGCATTGCTATCAGTTCATTCTCCAACGCGCAGATGAAATCATTGGGTGTGACTGACGCAGCCGATCTGGCCGACCTGACTTCCGGCGTAACGATCAATATGGAATACGGCACCGCGCCGTTGTTTGCCATTCGCGGCGTGAGTGTCAATGACTTCGCTGCAACGACGCCGCCCGCAGCCGCCGTGTACCTGGACGGCGTGTACAAGGCGTCCAATATCAACAGCGGCCCGCAGATGTTTGACATGGAGCGGGTCGAAATCTTGAAGGGACCGCAAGGCACGCTATGGGGCCGCAACACAACCGGCGGCGCGATCAGTATTACCAGCGTTAAACCCTCCCAGGAAAGTGACGGTTATATTGAGGTCGGATACGGCACACATGATCACATACAGGTCGAGGGCGCAATCGGCGCTGGGTTGACGGATAACCTGTCCACCAGGCTGTCCTTCCGTTATATGGAAAGTGACGGCGCTTTCGATTCGGTCACGAACGACGAGCATGGCGCCCTGGACAACGTGGCGCTCAGGGGGCAATTACTGCTTGAGACCGGCAACTTTACCGGCCAGCTCATCGCGCATTATGCGCAGGACAAGGGCGAGATAGAGCCCACGGTCGCATACATCCTGGGAAGCTGCAGCCCGGCAGCCGGTATCGTGACGACCATTGGCGGCGTTCCCGTGGCGGGTGATCCCGAACATCCTTCCTG
>JAAXHV010000377.1 GCA_012270695.1 Gammaproteobacteria bacterium
TGGAACTGAATGCAGCGGCCATCATCTTCGCCCACAACCACCCTTCGGGCGTTGCCGAACCCAGCCACGCAGATCGGCAGATCACCCTCAAACTGACCCAGGCGCTGGCCCTGCTGGACGTGCGCGTGCTGGACCACCTGGTCGTCGGCGACAAGGCGGTAACGTCCATGGCCGAGCGGGGATTGATGTGATCAACTAAATCAACCACGGGAACCGCTGCTGAATCCAGGGAAAAGGGGGAAATGCGGGCTAGAGTTGTCACATATACCGGATCTGTGTATAATCCGCTTCCCTTTGTACAATCAAGAGAGCGTTAAATGTCACGGGTCTGTCAGGTCACCGGAAAAAAGCCCATGTCGGGGAACAATGTCTCCCACGCCAATAATAAAACCAAACGACGTTTCCTGCCTAACCTGCACGAGCGCCGTTTCTGGGTGGAAAGCGAAAACCGCTGGGTTAAGCTGCGGGTCAGCAGCAAGGGGCTGCGCACCATAGATAAGCTGGGTATCGACAAGGTGCTGGCAGACGTCCGGGCACGCGGCATAAAGGTATAGGAGACGATCATGGCTAACAGCGCGCGCGACAAAATCCGTCTGATTTCATCTGCCGGCACCGGGCATTTTTATACCACCACAAAAAACAAACGCAATATGCCGGACAAAATGGAAATAATGAAATTCGATCCCGTGGTCCGCAAACACGTGATCTACAAGGAAGGCAAGATTAAGTAAAGGGCGGGTTCGTTATGGTTCGTTCTGCCCACGCCGTGAACGTTTCTTATTCTGAATTGGATCAGGCATTAAAGGATCTTTTGGCAACGACTAGTGAAGCATCAAAAGAGGGATTTCCCCTCCCATCGGACAAAGCATTAAATAACGCGGAACATCTATTAAAGGAGATGTATGTAATTTCATCGCGTCGTTATGAAGTTTATCCCACCCCGGACGGTGAGATTGCTATTGACGCGCCCGGCGGGTATGGTTCCTCCGTTATTCTATTGTGTGGTTCGGATGGCGGTGCTTTGTGCTTGGTAAATATGAACGGGCAGCATCGTCGAGCGCGCTATTCCTCAATCGAAACACTGCCGGATGGATTCTTACGTGAAGCACTGGCTGAACTGGAGCAGAAAGCCGCTTGAGCCCCGTTGAAGTTTCCGAAAATATCGAACCTGACGAGAACCTTGGACGCGGCGTATTTTCAGGCAGTCATGCAAAACGCGCCCGACGGTCCAGAATACCTCATCACGTGTTTCTGGAAAAACCCGGTGAAACCAAAATTTCAGTTGACCGTGTTTCTGTTGCCCCATTAAGCGCGGCGACGGCTATTGCTGAAAAAACAGCCGCTGCTCGTAATGCCAACTTCTACGGCTGGGCTACGGTTGTCGCCAAACAAGCTGGAACTAATGGACGACAAGTTGTCTCCTCCCCATTGCCAGAACAGGACAATCCTTATCACGCAGACATTCTTCTGCCTGTTCTGCCGGGCTCCGCGGAGGAGTCCCGTGAGGAACAGAAAAGACATGCTCAAGAGCTGGCTGATTATTCGCGCTGGCGAGAAAAGAGTTGACGTTGTTTAATTCGACCGAACCACTATCTAAGCCGTGCCTGCCCCCTTTTCCGGTCTGAACAGTGGATTCGCACGCAAAAATCAGCTATGTTTTGTAATGGAAAAGCTGACTGCGGCGGTTTTGATTTTATAACAACCCTGGAAACCTGAATATCATGCTGATTGTCATCTCCCCTGCGAAGACGCTGGATTTTGAGAGCCCGGCCAGGGTTTCGTCGTTTACCCTCCCGGAATTTCTGGACGATTCGGCTGAATTGATCGATGAACTCCGGGAGTTGGAACCCTATAAACTGAGCGGGTTGATGGGCATCAATCCGAAGCTGGCGGACCTGAACTCGAACCGTTATCACGCCTGGTCCCTGCCGTTTACCAGCAGCAATGCCAAGCAGTCAGTCCTGGCGTTCAGGGGTGACGTATACAGCGGACTGGACGCGGACAACCTCTGTGAGGATGAGCTGCACTACGCCCAGCAACACCTGCGTATTCTCTCTGGTCTTTACGGCGTATTGAAACCGCTTGACCTCATGCAGCCCTACAGGCTGGAAATGGGCACTAAACTGAAAACCCGCCGGGGCAAAGACCTGTACGCCTTCTGGGACGACCAGATTAACGCGGCCCTCAATGCAGAGTTGCGCAAACAGGAAGTTCCTGTGCTGGTTAACTTGGCCTCAAACGAATACTTCAAATCTGTCAAAGCCGACAAGTTGCAAGCTCGTATCATTACCCCGGCGTTCAAGGAAGACAGGAACGGTGAATATAAGATGATTTCGTTTTTTGCCAAAAAGGCGCGCGGGCTGATGAGCCGCTATATTATCCGTAACCGCCTGACAAACCCGGACGACCTCAGGGGTTTTGACCTGGAAAATTATCAATACAATAAAGACCTGTCCGGTGAAGACAGCCCGGTGTTTACCCGCCGCAGCGATCCTTAAATCACTCGCTGCAGCGTATAGCCCCGCAATGTCACGGCAAAATCCCCCAGCGCCCTGATGCCGGTTGCCTCGGCTTGTTGACACCACTCCTGCAAAGCTTGTTTCAAAGACTCCTGGGTCGCGGGTTTTTCCTGCCACAACTGCTGTAAGCGTTGTTTATATTCATACACGGTCTGCAACGTGGCATTATCCGCAAGCATCGCATGCAACCGCCGCGTTGACTTGCCATCCAGGATGAATTCATGCCGGATCAGGTATCGCCGGCCCTGTCGCAACAGCCGTTTTGCCTGGACGTCGGCCTTGGCTTTCTCCTCTTTATAGACGCGGCTTAAAACGTCCCTGGCGTAGTGAGACATGACGTGCAGGCGATTGCTGACCACTGCCCGTACGGTATCCAAGTCAACGCTGTCCTTTTGTCGATTGATCATGGGACGAGGGGCTACTTTTTTGACCCGCGCCAGTCTGACCAGGTGTAAACAGCGAATATAACTCCATCCCAAATCTATCTCATACCATTTCGATGAAAAGCGGGCGGAGCTGGCAAAGGCATGGTGATTGTTGTGCAGTTCCTCACCGCCGATAATCAGACCGAACGGGATGATATTTCTTGATGCATCTGCAAGTTCGTAATTCCGATAACCCCACCAATGGCCCAAGCCATTAATCACGCCGGCGGCAAAAAAGGGAATCCACAGCATTTGCACCGCCCAGACGATGATACCTATGAGGCCAAACAGGAGCACGTCCAGGAAAAACATCAAGCTCACACCGGCGGTTGAAAACCGGCTGTAGACCTGACGTTCCACCCAGTCATCCGGAGTGCCACGCCCGAACTTTTCCAGGGTCTCAGCATTCTTCGTCTCGGCGCGGTACAACTCTGTCCCTTGAAGCAATACTTTTAAAATACCCACTTGCTGGGGGCTGTGAGGGTCCTGCCGGGTTTCCACCCGGGCATGGTGCTTGCGGTGCACGGCCACCCACTCTCTGGTTATCATTCCTGTCGTCAACCACAGCCAGAACCTGAAGAAATGACCGGTGATGGGATGCAACTCCAGCGCGTGGTGAGACTGGTGCCGGTGCAGGTATATGGTCACGGAGGCAATCGTGACCTGCGTCAGTATCAAGGTGGTCAGGACATAGCCCCAAACAGGCAGGTCGTCAAACATATTCCGGCTCGTCTTTGCTAGTACTCTTTCCAGGTGATATTGACATGTTCAGCGGGTCGGGAAGCGGTTGCGCGCAAGGCGTCGCTGCGCAGGTAAT
>JAAXHV010000378.1 GCA_012270695.1 Gammaproteobacteria bacterium
CTCTTTGCGCACGTCAGGATACACCTGGTCAAGAAGGAGGGGAACGGGAGATCCCACGGCGCCGCATCCGGTACCGGGGGGCGGCTGCGCGGGTATGTGTCGTGCGCCATACGGCAGGCGGGGGATGGCGGTCTTGGTCGCGGCGTGCACCCTGGCGGCACGGCGGCAGCGGCAACGGCAGCGGGCGGTACGGAGGGGGAGGAGGAAGAGGAGCACGACGCAACGTTCTCATATGAGATTCTGGCCTCGGGGATCCGGACGTGTGACAACGGCGGGATTGATCTGCCGCCTCCGCAGCCAACGAGCTGACAGTCGTGCGCCTTGGCATCAGAGCCCCCCAGAAGCATCGGACGAACGGATCCCTGCATGCCCCCAGCACTCCAGCAGGGGCGTTTCCAGTTGCTTTTTTTGAATGGCTTCCACTACCTCCTTTTGCGCCACGCATGCGGCCGCCCGCCTTTTGCCTTTGGATCCGTCTCCCTGCAACGTTCCCTGGGTTCGCCTATGCTTGTGCCTGGGAGGAAACATTCTCCTGCCGGCAGGTACTTCTTTTCCATTATTTTGCGTATCAGGTTCCGTACTTGAGTATCAATGTCAGTTCTTCGTACGTAGTCAGGTCGTGCCTAGAATCTAAGGTCGGTGCCGAATTCATGTTCGGCCTGCCTGTGGTGTCCGCGCGGGTTTGTCAGATCCGTTGCATGTCCAGTCGCCATAACCCGCAACTGCTTGATTATTTAACGCCTCTAGTCAAGAAAATTTGACATATTGGTTGAAGATTTAGGCAGGCCTGAACAAGTACTTTTCATTGTATCGTAATGCCAGGGGGTTCCCTCGAAAATGCGGTTGGTGGCTGCTTTCATGCCTGACGGCTAGCAAGTACGGTGGCGCGTGCACTCGGGACGGTACCCGCGGCGTTGATCATAATTTTTTTCATAGGGTGTAGTAATTTTGACATCGCCTGTAACATATGCGGGCCGTGATATCCAATTGCATTCAGAAAAATGAGACAAACACGTAAGCAGCAGCGCAATCTCACAACCACCACACTCCATTCCTGCTGACGCGTACTCGTTCCCACCCGCACGCCCGTCCACATTCCGTCCAGGTATCGGCCCACCTTGGACGGATCCC